>DAOUIB010000021.1:0-8891 GCA_034428275.1 Anaerolineae bacterium | reverse complement strand
CCGGTTCTGACGATCATGGCCACGTCCTGGCGCGCCGCCGAACACATCGTCGAGCAATGGTGAGCGGCCCTCACCCCAAACCCCTCTTTCCCGCTCAGTCGCTGGAGCCCTTCTCAGGGAGAGGGGCTTTAAAAAGGGGAAGTGAATAGATGCGTTCTGTCTTTTTGTCTGTTTACAGACGGTTCCCTGGAAGTTTTCCCCGAAACTGGCAGTCTCGCTGGAAAGGCGGCCCTCACCCCAAACCCCTCTCCCCAGGGGAGAGGGGCTTTAAAGCCAATCGCTGGCTGTTTCTCCCCCTCTCCCTGAGGGAAGGGCTCCCGGCGCCCAGGACGGGAAAGGGGCCGGGGAGGGCTCCCGCGACTGAGCGGGAAAAGGGCGGCCCTGCCGGCGTTTTCCGCCCATGACCCGCTACGATGCCATCATCGTCGGCGCGGGCGCGGGCGGCGGCGTGGCGGCCGGCCTGCTGGCCGAGGCGGGCAAGCGCGTCCTGCTGCTGGAACGCGGACCGGACCTGAGCTACGCAGAGCTGGGGCGCGACCATCTGCGCAACCAGCGCCTCTCGCGCTACGGCCACAACGCCGGCCCCGACGTCGAGGGCAACCCGCGCACCCTGGAAGACGGCCGCGTCGTCCGGCCGCACGAAGGCGGCTACCAGAACAACGCCGCCATGGTGGGCAGCGGCACGCGGGTCTTCGGCGCCCGCGCCTGGCGCTTCATGCCCCAGGACTTCCGCATGGCCAGCATATACGGCGCGCCCGCGGGCAGTTCCCTGGCCGACTGGCCGATCAGCTACGAGGACCTTGAGCCCTGGTACGAGAAGGTGGAGTGGGAGATCGGCGTCAGCGGCGACCACCGCGCCATGCGACACCTGCCGCCCTACCGTCGCCCCTATCCCATGCCGCCCCTGCCGCACAACGCCCAGGCGCAGGCCGGACTCGCCGGGCTGCAGGCCCTGGGCTGGAACGCCTTGCCCATCCCGCAGTTCATCAACAGCATTGAGTACCTGGGCCGGCCCGCCTGTATCCGCTGCCAGCACTGCGTCGGTTTCGCCTGCCCGGTGGACGCCAAGAACGGCACGCGCAACACCCTGATCGAGCGCGCCCTGCGTTCCGGCAACTGCGAGATGCGCGCCGGCGTCATGGTGGAATGCATCGACTGCGACAGCGGCGGGCGCGTGAAGGGCGCGCGCTGGATCGATGCGGCGGGCGTCGCCGGATCAGCCGAAGCGGAGATCGTCATCGTCAGCGCCGGCGCGGTGGAAAGCGCGCGCCTGCTGCTCAACTCGGCGACCGCGCGGGAACCCTCCGGTCTCGGCAACCTCAGCGACCAGGTCGGGCGGCACCTGCAGGGACACACGAACGCCAATGTCAGGGGCATCTTTCCGCAGCCCGTCATGGACAACCTGGGGCCGGGCGGCGGCATCGGCACCTGCGACTTTAACCACGGTAACCCGGACGTCATCGGCGGCGGCATCATCATCGACAACCTGATCGTGCTGCCGGTCATCTTCTGGAAGAACTTCACGCCGCCGGACCTGCCGCGCTGGGGCCAGGCCGCCAAGGGCTTCATGCGCGACCGCTACCGCCTCGTCGGCGAGGCCAAGGCCACCATTCAGGAGATTCCCAACGCCCGTGCCCGCGTCACGCTCGACGCGAAAGTGCGCGACCGTTACGGCATCCCGGTGGCGCATCTCTCCGGCGCCCTGCACCCGGAGACGCTGCGCACGGCGGACTTCCTCTACGGGCGCGCCGAAGCATGGTGGCGGGCTGCGGGCGTGACCGAAATATGGGGCCGGCGCCCTTCAGGGGGCCTCAGCGGCGGCCAGCATCAGGCGGGCACCTGCCGCATGGGCGACGACCCGGCCAGCTCGGTCGTCGATCGCTGGCAGCGCGTCCACGGCCACGACAATCTCTTCGTACTGGATGGCTCGGTACACGTGACCAACAGCGGCTTCAACCCGGTGCTGACGATCAATGCCCTCGCCTGGCGCGCTGCGGATCGCATCCTGGCGCGGTGGTGAGCCCCTAATCGACCGGCGCGGCTGCCAGCGCCGACAGCAGGGATTCCAGCGACTCGCAGCGTTGGCTTGAACTGCCGCAACGCAGTTCCCAGCCCTGCTGCAGCACCTTCACCTGCGCCCCGCTGTCCTGCCTGCTTCCTGGCTCACAGACACGGTAGCCGCCACGCTCCAGGGCCCGCCGCGTCCAGCTGGCGCCCACGCCCACGCCCAGCAGCGCCACGTTCGGCCTGCCCGGACGCGGGTGCAGGGGGACAAACTTCCCGTCGAGCGCGTCGTAGTGCAGGCCGGCGCTGCGGAAGGCCGCGGACAGCGCCCCGCCGAGCGCGAGGTCCTCGGGCGCGCCGGCGCGCAACCTCCCGTCACCGCTCATCAGCCACAGGCGGTCGGCGTGGCGCAACGCCAGCTCCAGATCGTGCGAACTGAGCAGGATGGCGCAACCCTGTTCCCGCGCCAGACGATGCAAGAGGGCCATGATCTCCGCCCGCCGCGCCAGGTCCAGCCAGGCGGTTGGTTCATCCAGCAGCAAGAGCAGCGGCTCCTGCGCCAGGGCCCGCGCGATGTTGATTTTCTGCCGCTGGCCGTCGCTGAGGCGGTCCACCGGCCGCCAGGCGAGTGGCGTCGCATCCACGGCCGCCAGCGCCGCGTCGATCGCGGCCTCGTCCTCCGCGCGCAGGCGTCCGCTCCAGCCAGTGTGCGGATGCCGCCCCAGGGCGACCAGTTCGCGGGCGGCCAGCAGACCGACCTCGACCGGGTCCGTCCACACCGTCGCCAGAACACGCGCCCGCTCACGCGGGTCCATGGCGTGCAGGTCCGCGCCGGCCAGCGTCACCCTGCCGGCGAGCGGCCCACGCAGACCGGCCAGGGTGCGCAACAGGGTGGATTTGCCGGCGCCATTGGGCCCGACCAGACAGACCAGCTTGCCCGCCGCCAGCGACAGGTCCGCGTCAGACACCAGGGTCAACGGCGCCCGCCGCCCGCGCCGGTAGCCGACGCCCAGTCCCCTGGCGCGCAGCAGGCTCATGACGCAAAGACCCTTCGCAGGTTGCGGCGGCGCAGCAGCACGTGAATGACCACCGGCGCGCCCAGCAGGGCCATCACGGCGTTCAACGGCAGCACGAGATTGCTGCCCGGCAATTCGGCGACCAGCGCGGCCACCAGCGCCAGCGCCGCGCCGCCAAGCATGCAGGCGGGCAAGAGCGTACGGTGACAGGAGGTGCCCGCCAGACTGCGGCAGAGGTGCGGCACGGCGATGCCCAGAAAGCCGACCGGCCCGCAGAAGGCCGTCACGGTGCCGGCCAGCACGGCCGTCGCCAGCATGATTTGCAGCCGCGCCCGCCGGACGTTCAGGCCCAGGCCCTGCGCCAGGGCCTCGCCGGGCAGCAGGGCGTCCAGCGGCTTGGCCAGCAGCGCCGCCAGCGTCAGACCGGCCAGCAGCAGCGGCGCCATCACGCGCAACTCGCGCCAGCTGACCGTGCCGAAGCTGCCGAAGCTCCAGTTGACGTAGGCCTGGATTTGTTCCGGCACGCTGAAATAGAGCAACATGCTGACCAGGGCGCTGGTCAGGGAAGCCAGCATGACGCCCAAAACCAGCAGGGTCATGTTGCTGCCCACGGCCCGCGCCACCAGCAAGACCAGCGCCAGCACCAGTGCCGCGCCGCCCATGGCCGCCCCCGCCAGCGCCAGGCTGCCGCCCGGCCCGAGGCCCGTCAGCAGGGTCAGGCCCAGCGTTCCGCCGGCGCCGAGCAGCACCAGCGCCACGCCAAGGCTGGCGCCGGAACTGATGCCCAGCACGTAGGGGCCGGCCAGGGGGTTGCGGAAAAGCGTCTGCATCAGCAGCCCGCTGACGCCCAGCGCCGCCCCCGCCAGCAGGGCCGTCAGGGCCTTCGGCAGGCGAATCAGCAGCACAATGCTCTCCCATGCGCTTTCGCTGGCGCCCGCGCCAGACAGCGCGCGCAACACCTCCTCCGGCGGGATGGTGACCGAGCCCAGCATCAAAGACAGCAGGAAGAGGGACAACACAACGCAGAGCAGACCGCCCTGCAGCAGCCAGCGTCGCAGGCGCCGCCACTGCAGGGGGTCGCTCTGATACCGGCCAGGCAACAGGGTGGGGCCCGGCCAGCGCCAAAACGCGCGATTCACGAGAGTTTCCGATGGAACATCAGGTCGTGCTCCGGCAAGAGCGCCGGATAGAAGATTTTGATGAGGTCGCGCAGCAGCAGATGGGGCCGCGCCAGACCCGTCTCCCAGTAATCGTTGCCGCCCTGCTCGTTGGTACGGGCGTCCGTGTTGTAGACCGCGTCGTGGCGCCAGGCGGCGAATTCAGCGTAACGCTCGTCGTCAGCCAGCAGCGCCTCCAGCGAGCCCATCAGGAAGCGGTTGAGAATCCAGACGGGCGCTTCAAGACCGGCCTCGTAGACGGTCTCGAAATCGAAGGGCTGGTTGACCGCGCCGGTCACTTCGTCCATCAGAACGTAGTTGACGCCGGCGTCGCGCATCAGCTGGCCCACCCAGCTCTCCTGCCCGGGAATGATCCAGGCGTCGCTGTAGGGCGAAAAAGTGTTCAGCAACACGGTGAGGCGTTCCTCATCGGGCACGACGGCGGCGACGGCGACGGCTGCGTCGTAGTCGGCCATCAGGCGCCCGTAGAGCGCTTCCGCAGCCGCTTCCTCGTTGAAGAAGGCGGCGATGAACTTGAGCCACTCGGCGCGCGCGGGCAGGCTCGGCTCCAGCCAGTCGGCGTTGATGGCCGTGAAGACGCCGGCCTCCAGCAGCACGGGATGGGCATCGGTCTCCGGGTTGAAACCGTTGGCCAGCACGAGCTCCGGCGCCAGTTCCAGCACGCGCTCAACGTTGATCGAGGCGCCGTTGCCAACCTCGGCCAGTTCGCCTGCCTGCAGCATGGCCACGACTTCGGCCGTGTTGACGTAGTTGCCGCTGTCCACCGCGATCAGCTTGTCCAGTTGGCCGAGGTCCAGCAAATTCGGCAATTGCGTCGTCGATAGCGAGATGACGCTGTTCACCGGCACCTCGACCATCAAGGTGTCCTCATGGCCCTCCGGCAGGGGTGTGCCGCACTGCAGCAAGAGGTACTCGACTGCGGACTCCGCGCCTGGCCAGGGTTGCAGCGTGCGCAGCAGTTTGTAATGACCGTGGTACTCGATTTCGAGCCCACTGGCGTTGACCAGGGTCGCCTTGTCCGGGAAGTAATCGACGGCCGGGTCGAAATCCTCGACGCAACCCCGGGTCAGGTTGCCATCCTGACCGGCCAGCGGCGTCGTCAGCAGCAGCAGCAGAGCTGTGATGAGGAGCGGTCGGGCCACCCCTCTCAACAGAAAACCCGCCAGGTGGCGGGTCGCAGGTCGTGAAATGCTTCTCACAGTGCTCCCCTTTCTCCACGAAGGTTCTTCACTCCGGCGCGGACGGGCATTCGGACTTTCCCGATCACTGTCGGGATTACCGCTGCGGGACAGTGCCGGCTTCTCACCGGCTTCCCCCGTTTTGCGTCGGGCCAGGGCCTCGACGTTTCCGCGCTGGTGTATGCGGTTGTGGGCAACAGTTTATCCACAACCGGGGATAATGCAAGGGAATGCCGCCAGTTTTGGTAAACTCTTGACGGCCGTCGGCGCCCCGTCCAGAATGCGCCTGCGGCCAGCCCGCCGCGACTACCCGGGAGAAACAACCTGCCCATGCTCGTCATCGGCCTCATTTCCGGCACTTCCGCAGACGCCATCGATGCCGTCCTCTGCGAAATCCACGGGGCGGCGCCCGCGCTTACAATGGAGCTGCGCGCCACGCGCACCCATCCCTTTCCGCCGGACATGCAGGCGCGCATCCTCGATGCCGGGACGCGCAAGGGCAGCACCGACGAACTGGCCGCCTTGCATTTTGAACTGGGCGAACTCTTCGCCGAAGCAGTCCTGGCGCTGGTAGGGGAGGCGGGCCTGCAACCCGCCGACGTCGACCTGATCGGCTCGCACGGACAGAACTTCTGGCACAACGTCAACGTGCGCGGCGAGGTCACCGCCACGCTGCAACTGACCGAGGCCGCGCTGATCGCCGAGCGCAGCGGCATCACCACCGTCAGCAACTTTCGCCCGCGCGATATCGCCGCCGGCGGTCAGGGCGCGCCGCTCGCCGCCACGCTGGACTGGCTGCTGCTGCGCCACCGGGAACGCTGGCGGGCCGTGCAGAACATCGGCGGCATCGCCAACGTCACCTTTCTGCCGCCGCTCAATGACGGGGAGAGCGAGCCCCTGGCCTTCGATACCGGCCCCGGCAATTCCCTGCTGGACTGCGCCGTGAACATCCTGTCGGACGGCCGCCGTCACTACGATCGCCACGGCCTGCTGGCGCGCGCGGGGACAATCGAGGAAGCCTGGTTGAAGATGCGTCTGGCGCATCCCTATTTCAATCGCCAGCCGCCAAAGTCCACCGGTCGCGAGACCTTCGGCATGAGCATGACCACCAGCCTGGTCACCAGCGCGCAGCGCCGCGGCATGAGCGCGCCCGACATCCTCGCCTCGCTGACCGCCCTGACGGCGCGTTCCATCGCCCGCGCCTACGAACGTTACGCGCCACAGCCGGTGGAGGAGGTCATCATCGGCGGTGGCGGGCGTCACAACCCGGCTATCGTCAGTATGCTGCGCGAGGCCGTCGCCC
This sequence comes from Anaerolineae bacterium, assembly GCA_034428275.1. Lineage (GTDB taxonomy): Bacteria > Chloroflexota > Anaerolineae > Aggregatilineales > Phototrophicaceae > JAGWBD01. The sequence continues at coordinate 2,212 of DAOUIB010000021.1, read as the reverse complement.
CGGCGCAGCTGCTCACCCATGAGGACCTGGGCTACCCGAGCGACCACAAGGAAGCGATGGTCTTCGCCCTGCTGGCCCACGAGACCTGGCACAACCGGCCGGGCAGCCTGCCGGCGCTCAGCGGCGCCAGTCACCCCTGCGTACTGGGGCAGATCACGCCCGGCGCCAACTACGAATCCCTGGCGCGCGCGACCTGGGGCGCCGCCCGCAACGATGGAGGAGACGACGCATGAGCGAAAGCGCAAGAATCGCAGTGATTACCGGCGCGGGCAGCGGCATCGGCCGTCGCACGGCCTTCGCCCTCTGGAACGCGGGCTGGTCGGTCGCGCTCGCCGGCCGCCGTGAGCACCTGTTGCACGAGACCCTGGCGGAGGGCGGCGTGGCTGCGGAGCGCGGGCTTGTCCAGGCCTGCGACGTCAGCGATGAACATTCGGTGGCCGCGCTCTTCGCCCGCGTGGAGGAGACCTACGGCCGCCTCGACCTGCTTTTCAACAACGCCGGCATCAGCGCCCTCGGCCTGCCGCTGGACGAACTCGACGCGGGCGCCTGGCGCCGCGTGCTGGACATCAACGTGACCGGCGTTTTTCTCTGCACCCAGGCCGCCTTCCGTCTGATGAAGCGCCAGCGGCCCCGCGGCGGCCGCATCATCAACAACGGTTCGCTCTCCGCCCAACGGCCGCGCCCCATGAGCGCGCCCTACACCGCCAGCAAACACGCCCTCACCGGTCTGACGCGCTCCACGTCCCTCGACGGTCGCGAATGGGACATCGTCTGCGGCCAGATTGACATCGGCAACGCCGCCACCGAGATGACCCGCCGCATGGAGGAGGGTGTCATCCAGGCGGACGGCCAGATGCGCGTCGAGCCCACCATGGACGCCGACCACGTGGCCAATGCCGTGCGCCACATGGCGGAACTGCCGCTGGACGTCAACGTGCCCTTCATCACCGTGATGGCCAACCGCATGCCCTTCACGGGGCGGGGGTAGGTCTGGTGATCCCCGACCTGACGGCGAAAGTCCAGGCCCTGCAACCCAGCCTGATTCGCAAACTGGCCAACGAGGCCGACGCGTCTGCGAAATTCAGCGATCTGATCCAGCTCTGGTATGGCGAGCCGGACCTGCCGACAGCGGAGGTCGTGCGCCGCGCCTGCCAGCGGGCGCTCGATCGCGGCGAGACCTTTTACACGCCGAACGCGGGCATCCTGCCCCTGCGCCAGGCCCTGGCGGACTACATGAACGGCCTCTACGGGACGGACTTCGGCGTGGAGCGCATCCTCGTCACCGGCTCCGGCACCCTGGCGCTGACCATCGCCGCCCAGGCCCTGCTCGCGCCGGGCGACGACCTGGTCACCCACGCGCCGGCATGGCCCAACCTCGACGCCATTCAGCAGTTGCGCGGCGCGCGGGTCGTGCGCGTGCCGCTGGAACTGCAGGAGGGCCGCTGGCAACTGGATCTGCAGCGTCTCTTCGATGCCTGCGGGCCGGGTACGCGCGCCATGCTGGTCAATTCACCGGCCAACCCGACGGGCTGGGTGCTGGACGACGACGGACAGCGCGAAATTCTGGATTTCTGTCGCCGTCGCGGCATCTGGCTCGTCGCCGACGAGGTCTACAACCGCGTCGTTTACGATCGCCCCTGCGCGCCCACCTTCGCCGACAAGATCGGGCCCGAGGACCCCGTCCTGATCGTCAACAGTTTCTCGAAGACCTGGGCCATGACCGGCTGGCGACTCGGCTGGCTGACGATCCCCGCCGGCACGCTGGACCGCTTCGAGATGCTGACCGAATACACCAATTCATGCACCTCGGCCGCCACGCAACTGGCCGGCGTTTGCGCCATCCAGGAAGGCGAACCCTACCTGCGCGAGTCGCTGGAACGCTGGGAGCGCTCGCGTCGCCTGCTGCGGGACGCCTTCGCGCAACTGCCGCGTGTGCACTGTCCCCCTGGCGACGGGGCCTTCTACGCCTGGTTCGCCTGCGAGGGCGTCACGGACAGCTTCGCCCTCGCCAGCGACATCCTGCACGAGGCGCGCGTGGGTCTGGCGCCAGGGGTCGCCTTCGGGCCGGAAGGGGAGGGCTGGTTGCGCCTCTGCCACGCCGTCGCGCCGGAAATGATGGAGCGCGCGCTGGAGCGCATGTACCCCGTACTTAAGTAGCGGCGGCGCGCCTTACCCTGGGTGCGGGGCCCTGTGGGCTTCTGCAATTGACTGG
>DAOUIB010000020.1:0-2388 GCA_034428275.1 Anaerolineae bacterium | reverse complement strand
GACGAGTTCTGCCTTTACGCCAGCGAACTCACGCCCGCCGGCGCCCGCTACCGCATCCTGCAGCGCTACCCCCTGCGCGCGAAGGTGGAGGCATGAGCGCGCTCATCCTGCTGCTGACCAGCCTGTTCCTCTACGCCCGCTTCGTGGAGCCGCGCCGGCTGCAGATCGTGCGGATTTCACTGCCCTTGCCGCAACTGCCGCAGGACTTCGACGGCTTGCGCATCGCGCAGATCAGCGACCTGCATCTGGGGGGCTGGCTGCGACCGGCGCGCCTGCAGGCCTGGCTGGCGCGCGTCAACGCCCTGCAGCCGGACCTGGTGCTCATCAGCGGCGACTTCGTTGAGGAGACGGCGCGCCAGGATACGGAAGAACTGCTGGATACGCTGCGCACACTGAAGGCGCCGGTCCTCGCCGTGCCCGGCAACCACGACCACCGCCGCGGCGTGGAACGAGTCTGCCAGGCGCTGACGGCCAGTGGCATCCGCGTCCTGCGCAACGAGGTACATACGCTGCAGCGCGGCGACGCACAGTTGCACGTCGCCGGCCTCGGCGACCAGGCCTGGGGCGACGACGACCTCGACGCCCTGCTGGACCGGTTGCCGCCCGAAGGCCCCGCCATCTTGCTGGCGCACGAGCCGGACGTCGCCGACCTGGCGGGCCCGACGGAACGTTTTGCGCTGCAACTCTCGGGTCACACACATGGCGGACAGGTGCGCCCGCCGCTGCTGGAGCGGCCCCTGATCCTGCCCGCCTGGGGGCAGCACTACACCGGCGGCCTGGCGCGCGCCGGCAATATGCCCGTCTACACCAACCGCGGCCTGGGGATGATCCGCCCCTGGTTTCGCTTCAACTGCCGCCCGGAGCTCACGCTGCTGGAGTTGCAGTCTGACCGGCCGGCGACCTGAGTCCTCAGCTCGCGGCCAGCAAGAGTTCGAAGTCCGCCGCGCGACCCTGCGCCGCCGCCAGCTGTTCACGCTGCAACTTGCAGACCAGCGCCGTCAGCTCCCGCGCCATGGGGTCGAGGTCGACGTCGTTGGCGCTGCGGACCTGCTCGATCCAGTCCTGGCGAATGGCGGAAGCGCCATGCAGCGCGCCGGCGATGGCGCCGGCCTTGCCCGCGATCGAGTCGTTGTCGCGGCCGTAGTTGGTGCCGCCGCAGATGCTGCCCGCGAAGTCGCCCTTTGCGACCACGAGGAAGGCCAGCGCGATCGGCACCTCCTCGATGCTGTGCTCGCGGCTGGGCGTGTTGTCGTTGTTGCCCTTGCCGCGGTCGCCCAGGATATCCGGCGCGCCGTCCCAGGGGCGCATGGCGTCGCGCAGCGGCCCGATGGCCTCGTACCAGTCGTCGTAACCCCGCGCGCACTCGACCACCGCCTCGATGGCCTTGCGCGTGCCATCCTTCGCCAGCGACAGCACGACGTCGATGATACTGTCCACGCTGGCGCCGGGACGAAAGGCCTCGGCCACGGCGGTGGCCTGCACGGCGGCGGCCTCCAGACCATAGCTGTGCTGGTGCGCGCTGAGGACGTCGACCGCCTCGTGGTAGGCGCTGACCGGATCGCCGGCGTTGACGATGCCCACCGGCGTGGCGTACATGGCCGCGCCGCAGTTGACCATGTTGCCGGCGCCGCCCAGGCGCGGGTCGGCGTTGGCCAGGCCGTTGCGAATGTAGAGCCACTTCTCCGGGTAGAAGAGTCGCTCCACGATGGGCATCTCGCGCTCGAGGTCGGGGATCCAGCGCGGCTCCAGAATCAGCGGCACGATGCGGCGGGCGAAGCTGTGGGCGTCGAGGTGGCCGCCTTCGTCGATGTAGGCCTGGCCCAGGGCCTGCACCATGTGCGTGTCGTCGGTGTAACGCCCTTCAGTGCGATGGCGGCGCCTGGGGCTGTCGTCGAGGGTCGGGACGAAATCGGTGATTTTGCCGTAAAGTTCGTAAATTCTTTCGGGCGTGTAGCCTTCGATGGGCGCGCCGAGGGCGTCGCCGATCGCGCCGCCGTAGAGGCTGCCGCGCACCTTGTCGAGCAGGACGCTGCTTTCAGACGGGTTCATACCAATTCCTTTCATGGCGTCAGGCAGACCTGTGTTATACTCCTGCGCGCCGCGAATGGCTATTTTTGATGGAGCAAAAAATGGACAGCGAACTGAAAGAACTGCGCGTCTCCAATGACGCCTTGCTGGACGGCGACGAGTTGCAACGGCGGCTCGCTGACGAAGGCTACCTTTTCTTCAGGAAGCTGCAGGACCCGGACAAGATGATGGAGCTGCGGCTCGACATCAACACGGTGCTGCAGGAAGGCGGCTGGTTGCTGCCCGACACGGACCCGATGGACGGCATCGCCGACGTGGACCGCGTCTGCACCGAGGGCGACGAGGGCTACACCGACGTCT
>DAOUIB010000019.1:0-4284 GCA_034428275.1 Anaerolineae bacterium | reverse complement strand
GTAAAATGCTGAATGTGAGATTGGGCGAAAGTGTACAAAAGACGCGAGTGCCGAAGCAACCCCAATCAATGCGAGTAACATTGGGATTGGACTCAGTAATACGAATCTATTGCGCTCAACCCTTCACCCCGCCCAGGGCCAGCCCGCCGCGCAGATGGCGCTGCAGCAGGGCGAAGACGACCAGCGCCGGCGCCGCCGCGACCACGGAGGTCGCCATCATTTGCTCGATCTCGGTGTGATAGGCGCCGATAAAGGCGAAAAGGCCCAGCGAGATCACCCACTGGTCCGTGCTGCCGGCCAGTACGAAGGCCAGCAGGTAGTGGTTCCAGCCGTCCAGAAAAATAAACAGCGAGGTCGCCGCCAGGCCGGGCATGGCCAGCGGCAGCGTGACCAGGCGAAAGGCCTGGAAGCGGTTGCAGCCGTCGACGAGGGCGGCTTCCTCGAAGTACAGGGGGATGCCCTGCATGTAACCCCAGAGGACCCAGATGGCCGTTGGCAGCATGAAGGTGATGTAGGCGATCACCACGCCGCCCGTCGTATTCAGCAGACCGGCGTCGCGAAACATCAGGAACAGCGGGACGATCAGGGCCGAGGCGGGCAACAGTTGACCGAGCAGCACGAAGACGATGAAGGGCATTCGCCCGCGGAAGCGGTAGCGGTTGAGGCTGTAGGAGGCCAGCAGGGATACGGGAATCACGATGAAGGTGGACGTGACGTTGATGATCGTCGTGTTGCCGAGCCACAGCAGCAGGGGCCGCTCGCGGAAAATGGCCAGCCAGGGCTCGATGCTGAACTGTTTGGGCAGAAAAAGGGGCGTCTCGTTGCCGAGGCTGTAGCCAAGGGGCATGAAGGACGCCATCACCATCCAGTAAAAGGGGTAGACGATGGCGATGGTGGTGGTGACCAGCACAACGACGAAACCCAGGCTGTTGATGAACTTGCGACGACGGCCTCCGTCCTGCAGCAGGCTGCCCTCACCGAGGTATTTCACGCCCTGCCTGGCCGCGCTCATGCCTCGGCCTTCTCTTCGTCACGGCGCAGCACGATCAGATAGACGAACACGAGCAGGAGACTGAAAAGCAGCGAGACCACCGCCAGCGCCGAACCCCGCCCCAGGCGGTTGGAGCCGAAGGCTTCCTGATAGGTGTAGACGGAAAGCACGCGTGTGGCATCGCCAGGGCCGCCCTGGGTCAGGGTCCAGGCCATGGTGAAAAGCTTGGAGGACCAGATGGTCAGCAGGGTCAGCATGGTGATGCTGACGGTGCGAATGCCGGGCATGGTGATGTAGCGAAAACGCGCCCAGGCGCTGGCTCCGTCGACCTCGGCCGCCTCGTACTGTTCGGGCGGAATGCCCTGAAGGCCGGCCAGCAGAATCAGCGTGACGGCGGGGAACAGGCGCCAGCTGGTGGCGATGACGATGGACAGCATGGCGGTCTCACTGCTGTAGAGCCAGGAGTGGCCCACGTCCAGCACGCCCAGCAGGTTGAGCACCTCGTTGATGGGGCCGATCTGCGGGTTGAACATCACGTACCAGATCAGCGTCACGACCAGCCAGGGCGTGGCCCAGGGGATGATCAGCAAGGTGCGCGTCAACCCGCGCAGCATCGTCGTCCTGTTCATCAGCAAGGCCACGAAAAGGCCGGTGAGGAAGCTGAGCACGACGACGCCGGCGCTGTAGGTGAAGGTGCGCCACAGCGAGGTCGTGAGGCGGGCCCGCGCCAACAGACGTTCGTAATTGCCGAAACCGATGAATTCCGCGCTGCTGAAGCGCAGCAGGTGGGCGTCCGTCAGGCTGATCAGGGCGCTGTAGACCAACGGGACGTAAATGATGGCGATGATTAACAGGCCGGCGGGAGCCAGCAGCAACCAGGGAAGAAGACTTCGAGAACCCGTCATGAATGAAGTGCTTTCATTTGAGACTTGCCAGGGCGGGACGGGCCTTGTGACGCCCGTCCCGCCACCACATCCTGTACAGGACGCGGCCTTTACTGGTCTTCGAGGAATTCCTCAACGTCGGCCTGCAGGTCGGCCATGGCTTCCCCGACCGGCCGGTCGTCATACAGTACCTCGAGCAGACGGTTGTTGATGATTCGTACGACGTCGCCGTGATAGACCTCCAGCCCAGGCGCCGCGACCGGCGCGAACTTCGGCGCGTCATCGGCGAAAGTCTGGAACCAGGGGTTCTCCATCAGGAAGCTGTCGGTCACAGCGCCCTCGATGGGGTTGATGGTGCGGCTTCCGTTGGTCCACTGCTGACCCCACTCACTGGTGGCGATGGACTTGATATATTCGCAGGCGAGGTCCTTGTGGGGGCCGCCGGCCGCGATGCCGATCAGGTTGTTCGGGCCACCGGTCGGCCGCGCCGAGTCGGTGGGCATCGGGTGGATGGTTACGGCGGCCTGCATTTCCGGCGAGGCGATGCCCAGATTGGCCCAGTACCAGGGGCCGTCAATGGTCATGCCGGTCTTGCCGCTGTTGAAGTAGGGCCACTGCGTGCCGGCGCCGTCGACGCCACGGGGCATCACGCCCGCGTCAAAGAGGTCCTTGAAGAACTGCACGCCGGCGATGACTTCCGGCTCGGTGAAGCCCGGCTGGCCGTCCTTCGTCCAGTGGCCGCCGTGGCCGACGACCATGATCAGCACACCTTCATAGAGGCGCGAATGCGCCGTGTTGGTCAGCACCAGGCCCCACTCGTCTTCGTCGGGGTTGGTGAGCGCCTGGGCCGCGGCCATGAAGCTTTCGAAATCAGTCGGCACGTCGATTCCGGCTTCATCGAACATGGGCTGGTTGACCCACAGCGCCAGCGTTCTCGCCGAGAGGTTCAACGCATACATGTTGCCCATGTCATCGACGGCGTAGGTATCCTGACCGGCCACCTTCTCCACGATGTCCGTGCCTTCGAAGCAGGCATTCAGCGGTTCCAGAACGCCCTTGTCCATGTATTCAAAGACGTTGAAACCGGTCACTTCAATGATGTCGGGCGGCGTGCCGGCGGCGACCTCAAGGTCGATGCGGTCCCACAACTGGTCGATGGGGAAGGAGAAGCGTTCAATGCTGACGCCCGGATTGGCTTCCATGAAAGCCTGGGTCGTGTCTTCCCAGAAACTTCCGTAACTCGGGTCTTCCCACTGCCAGGACGCCAGGCGCATGGAGATTTCTTCCTGGGCCGATGCGCCGAAGGCGCCGATCAGCAGCAGCAGGGCAAGCAAAAGAGACAAACGTTTCATGTTCACTACCTCCCTTAAGGGAAACTGATGATTTGGGCGCGATAGTGCGAGTCGCAGCGCCGATACATTTGTAACGCGGATTGCGTGGCCGGTCAAACGGGCCGGTGCCGGCGCGCCCTGCGGCCCCGGTCGCGACCCGGGAGAAATGCCGGGCCGCAACCCGGCATGGTCATGCGGGACGGGCTGCTGCTATACTGACGCGGCGACGCCCAGGGGAGGCCGGAAGAGGACGTGAACGTACAGACCGAGCAGCTTGAGAATCGCATGGCCCGTCTGACGGTCGTGGTTGAAACCGGCCGGCTGGACGAGGCGCGCAAGAGCGCCGCCAGAAAAATCGCAGGTCAGGTCCGCATTCCGGGGTTCCGCAAGGGCAGGGCGCCCTACCGCGTGCTCGCCAGCCACGTGGGGGAAGCGGCGATCCTGGAAACGGCGGTGGAAGAACTGGGGATGGCGCTCTATCCGGACGCGCTGGGCGAGTCCGGCCTGGAGCCCTACGGGCCCGGCACCCTTGAGGACTTTGAGCAGGAGCCGGACCCGACCTTCCGTTACACCCTGCCGCTGCAGCCGGTCACGGACCTGGGCGATTATCGCTCCATTCGCAGGGAGTTCGAGCCGCCGGAGGTCAGCGACAGCGACGTGGACGACGCGCTGCTGGCGCTGCAGGAACGCGAGGCGCTGGTCGAGGACAGCCCGCGGCCGGTCGCTGCCGGCAACCGCGTGCACGCCACTGTGACGGCCACCGTTCTCGACGAAGAGGACGGGGCTGAAGAAGCGGGTGAAGTTGGAGACGAGGGCGACGGGGAGGAGGCCGCCGGTCGTCAATTCATGGATGAGCAGCAACTGGTGCTTTCCCTGACGCCGGAGCGCGAACCGGCGCCCGGCTTCTCGGAGGCCATGCTGGGCGCGGCCGTGGATGAACAGCGGGACTTTGAATTGCAGTATCCGGAAGATGAAGAACGGCACGGCACGCTTTCCGGCAAAAAGGTGGCCTTCAGCGTGGTCGTGCGCAAGATCGAACTCGTCACGCTTCCCGAACTCAACGACGATTTCGCCGCCC
>DAOUIB010000018.1:0-2513 GCA_034428275.1 Anaerolineae bacterium | reverse complement strand
GCCCCCATGGGCAAAGTGCGCGATGAAGTTGTGCAACCGGTCGCGGCCCACCGCGCGGTCTACGACCGGATTTACGCCGATTACCGACAACTGCACGACTATTTTGGCCGCGGCGCCAACGACGTGATGAAACGCCTTCGCGGTCTGCGGCACGCGGCACGGAGCGCAGGGTGAAGCTCCGGGCGCTGCGCCAGGAAGTCTGCGAATTGCATGCAGAATTGCCGCGCAACAATCTCGTCGCCTGGACCAGTGGCAATCTGAGCGCGCGCGATCCGGCCAGCGGCCTGATCGTGATCAAGCCCAGCGGCCTGCGTTACGAAACCTTGACTCCGGCCAGCATGGTCGTTGTGGATGAAGGCGGGGCCGTCGTGGAGGGGGACTACAATCCCTCAACGGACACCGCCTCGCATTGCGCCATTTACCGCCAGATGCCGCAGGTTCAGGGCATCGTCCATACGCATTCGCGCCATGCGACCGCATTCGCCGTGCTGGGTCGCTCGATACCCTGCGTGACGACGGCCATGGCGGATGAATTCGGCGGGGAGGTCCCTTGTGGCGGATTCGCCCTGATCGGCGGCGAAGCCATCGGTCACGAGGTCGTCAAGGTGCTGAAGTACAGTCGCAGTCCGGCCTGTCTGCTGCTCAACCACGGCGTCTTTGCCCTCGGCAAGTCGGCCGAGGCGGCGGTCAAGGCGGCGGTGATGACCGAAGACAACGCCGCCATCGTGTGGACGGCGCTGCAGATGGGGGCGCCGCTGCCCCTGACGCAGCCGGACGTCGACAGCCTTTACGAACGTTACCAGAGTGTTTACGGGCAGCCGGAAGGACGGAGTTGACCCCATGCCGCTGAAAGTCGCGATGATTGGCGCCGGCTCGATCGGTTTCACGCGTCGATTGATGGGTGACCAGCTGGCCGTGCCGGAGTTTCGGGACACGCAGTTTGCGTTCATGGACATTGACGCCCGCAACCTGTCCATGATCACACAACTGGCGCAACGTGACATTGCGGCCAACGGCCTGCCGGCGCAGATCCGCGCCACCACGGACCGGCGGGAAGCCATTGTCGACGCGGATTACGTAATTTGCACCATTCGTCAGGGCGGCCTGGAGGCTTTCGCGCAGGACATCGAGATCCCCTTGCGTTATGGCATCGATCAGTGCGTGGGCGACACGCTCTGCGCCGGCGGCATCATGTACGGCCAGCGCAGCATCCCCGCGCTGCTCGACATTTGCCGCGACATTCGCGCAGTGGCCCGGCCGGACGCGCTTTTCCTGAACTACAGCAACCCGATGGCCATGAACACCTGGGCCTGCAACAAATATGGCGGCGTGAACACCATCGGCCTGTGTCACGGCGTGCAGGGCGGACACTGGCAGATCACGCGCTGTATTGAACGTTGGGCCAGGCGGGAAGGGCTGCTGGCCGCGGATGGAAAACTGCACAGGGATGACGTGGACATCATCGCCGCCGGCATCAATCACCAGACCTGGTATTTGCAGGTGCGCTGGCAGGGCCGCGACATGCTGCCACTGCTGCCGGAGCTCTTCGCCTCCCACCCGGACTATGCAGTGACCGAGAAACTGCGCATCGACGTGCTGCGCCGTTTTGGCTACTACAGCACGGAGAGCAACGGTCATCTGAGCGAGTACCTGCCCTGGTATCGCAAGCGCGAGGAGGAGATTCCGAAGTGGATCGACCTTTCGCGCTGGATCAACGGCGAGACCGGCGGCTATCTGCGGGTTTGCAGCGAGCGGCGCAACTGGTTTGAGACGGATTTCCCGGCCTGGCTCGAAGAAACGCCACCTGTTTTCGGCGCGGCCAACCGCAGCGAGGAACATGGCTCCTTCATCATTGAGGGGCTGGAGACCGGGCGACCCTATCGCGGACACTTCAACGTGATCAACGAAGGGCATATCCGCAACCTGCCGGATGGCTGCGTCGTGGAGATCCCGGGCTACGTGGACGGCAACGGCATCAACATGCCGGTGGTGGGCGACCTGCCCCTGGCCTGCGCGGCGACCTGTTCGGCCAGCGTGCGCGTTCAGGAGATGGCGATGGAGGCGGCCGTGCATGGCGACGTGACCCTGCTCAAGCAGGCCATGCTGCACGATCCCCTGGCCGGCGCCGTCTGCAATCCGGAGGAAATCTGGCAATTGACGGACGAGATGCTCGTGGCCCAGGCGCAGTGGCTGCCAAACTACGCGGACGACATTGCGGCGGCGCGGCAAAGGCTGGACTCTCACGTGGAGCAGGGCACGCGGGTCGCCACCCGTGACTGGCGGGGCGCGGCCCGTTTGCAGGGCTCGAGGTCCGGGCAAGAAGCGCCGACCCAGGCGACGGCAGCAAACGGGGGCAATCCGAACCGTTGATTGGCGAGAAGACCCTATGATTGAGCACAGGAGCGAATCATGAACGCAACGCTTCCCATGTCGCAGGCGGCGGCGACCCTGACCGAACGTCCGGTGACGCTGGGCGTGATCGTGGGCAATCGCGGATTCTTTCCCGCTCATCT
>DAOUIB010000017.1:0-3313 GCA_034428275.1 Anaerolineae bacterium | reverse complement strand
CGCCTGCGCAAGGTCGTCGGCTACCAGGGCGCGGAGGACCCCTACCCGGACGATCCTCATCCGCAAAAGGACGGCATTTTCCGCCTCGACATGCGCAGCGGCGAGGTGACCCTGCTTTACTCGATCCACGAGGTGTGGGAACAACTGGTCGGGCGGCACCCGGAATTGCGCGAGCGGCACATGTGGTTCAACCACACGACCATCAATCCCTCCGGCACGCGTTTCTACTTTCTGGCGCGCGCCTGGGCCGGTGGCGAGGAGAACACGCACTTGCAGAGCGCGCTCTACACCGGCGCCATGGACGGCGGCGACCTGCGCTGCCTGATCGACTTTGGCGGCTTTGTCTCGCATCTGGACTGGCGCGACGACGAGAGCATGGCGGTCACCTGCACGACGACCAGCCCGCAGGAAAGGGGCACGCGGCAGCACTTCATGCTGGCGGACCGGGAAGGGGCGGAGTTGCGCCCGATGGGCGGCGGCGAGCTGGATTTCGACGGCCACATGACCTTTTCGCCGAATGGCCGCTGGATGGTCACCGACCGCAACGTCGGCCGGACGCTGGAAAAGTTACTTCTGCTTGTGCGCGTGGAAGACGAGGCTGTGCAGGTGTTGCATCGCTTCGACATGCAGCAGCGCTCCTGGCTGAGTGGCGACCTGCGTTGCGACCTGCATCCGCGCTGGAACCGCAGCGGCGACCAGGTCTGTGTGGACGCAATCGCCGCCGACGGCACCAGGCAACTGCACGTCCTTGACCTGGAACTGGAGTGAGCGATGGGTGTTGGCAAGGAATTCAGGGACAGACAGATTCGCTATCAGGACCGACTGAGCGGGCGCGAGATCACGCGCCTGACCGACTGGCTGGGTCATTCCTGGCAGTTTTATTTCACGCATCCCTGCTGGATCGACGAAGGGCGCGCCTTCCTCTTTCATTCGGAGCGCGACAACGCAGGCAACTATTTTCGCTATGAACTTGCGACGGGCGACATCGTCCAGCTGACGGACAACCAGGGCGAGGTGTTCTTCAACAGTTGCCTGGCGCCGGCGACGGAATGTTTCTACCACTGGAGTGGCAACACCTTGCAGGAACTGGACCTGAACACCCTGGAAGAACGCCCGGTGTTCGAGGCGGAGGCGCCCTTTCTGCCCCACGGCCACGGCTCGCAGATCAGCGCCACGGCGGACGGCCGTCACGTGGTCGCAATTCTGGAAGGCCCGCCAAAGGTTGACGACTCTGTCGAGCAGGGCGCAGGTTACGATCCGGGCTTCCGCAGCCCCTTCTTCAACCCGCCCCTGTCGCGCCTGGTACGCATCGACGTCGCTTCCGGTGAAGCCAGGGTCCTGCGCGAGGAGCGGCGCTACTTCACGCACCTGAACACCTCGCCGACGCGCCCGGACCTGATGACCTACTGTCATGAAGGCCCATGGCACTTGATTGAAGAGCGCATTCACGGGCTGAACGTGGAGACCGGCGAGGAATGGAACATCCGCCCGCAACACGGTGAGTACTCGGTCATCGCCGAGCACTGGTTCGCCGATGGCGAGACGATCGGCTTTCGCAGCCACAATCGCGCCGCCAACGACACGCGCTTCGGTTGCATCCGTTACGACAATTCCGGCCACGTTGAGACCGTGTTGCCCTACAGCCGGCACTTCCACAGCCTGGATGGCTCGCTGGTGGTCGGCGACGGCATGCCGGTCTATTTGCTGCCGGGCATGCTGAACACGACCGTCACCTGGCCCTTCATTCTGCTGCACGAGCGCGAAGGAGAGGGGCAGGGCTGGGGGCCGGCGCGGGTGCTGGCCTACCACGGCAGCAGCTTCAGCGGCCAGCGCTGTCACCCGCATCCGCACATCACGCCGGACGGGCAGCACGTGCTCTTCACGACCAACATGTCGGACTATTCGAACATCTACCTGGCAGAGATCGGCGACGTGGCAGACCTGCCGCTGCTGGACCTGGAGACCGGCGGCATCTGAATTCAGGCCGCTGAAGCCGGAACATAACTGCCCTGCGTTTTCAGACCTGCGCAGGGCAGTTATTATTGGGGCCAACGCTCCACAAGTAGAATTGAATGAGGGAGACTGATGATGTTGAAACGATTGTTGTTGTTCGTAGTGCTGCTTTCTACCTTTGGTATCGTCGGGGTCGGGGCGCAGGACGAGGGGATCACGGTCACCTGGTGGACGGAGACCAACTCCATGCCCTCCAACCTGCAGGAAGTGCTGGTCGATCCCTTCAACGAGGCGCATCCGGGAATCACCCTGGAGGTCCTGCCGCAGGAGAGCCTCAACGAGACGCTGCGAGTCGCCATCCAGGGCGGTGAAGCGCCGGACATTCTGCAGACGCCAGGGGCCAACTTCATTTCCGAATTTGTGGAGGCGGGTCTTGTGCTGCCGCTGGACGAGGCGGCGGCCGAGCTGGGCTGGGAAGACAAGCTGCTGGGCTGGGCCTTCGGTTCCGGCCAGCTGGGCGGACAGCTGTACAGCATCCCGCTGACCTACGAGAGTCTGGTCCTCTTCTACAACAGGACTCTCTTTGATGAGCAGGGCTGGTCGCCGCCGACCAACATTGAGGAATTCAACGTCCTGGCGGACGCGGCCAACGCGCTGGGCATCTTTCCCACCGCCGGCGGCAACGCCACCTGGCAGGGCTACAACGAAATCATCCTCGGGATGTATCTGAGCAACGTCGCCGGACCGGACAACTTCTACAGGGCGATGACCGGCGAGATCCCCTGGGACGACGAGTCCATCGCGGATTCCTACGAACTCTTCCGGCAGCATATGGTCGATGGCTGGTTCAGCGGCGGCCTGGAGAACTTCCTCGCCAACGGCGGCGATGACGCGCCGGTCGAACTGGCCACCGGCCTGTCGGCGATGATGATGGATGGTACCTGGCGCTTCCGCGGCATCGACCAGTTCTTCGTGGAGAACGACACGGTGTGGGACTGGGCGCCGCTGCCGACGATGAGCGACCGCGTCGAGGACTACAACTACACCCTGGCCACCGGCAGCACGCTCTCGGTCAATGGTGCTTCACCCAACCCTGACGCAGCCGTAAAGGTGCTGGACTTCCTGCTCAGCGACGCCTCGCGCGTGCTGCAACTGGCGGCCGACGTCGGTTTTGGCGAGTGGGTGGTGCCGATTCATTTCAGCGCCGAAGACTTTCCGGAAGGCACCGACGAACGCGTGGTCCGTTTCTTCGCGGACTTCGCGGCGGTGACCGGCGAAGGCCGTATTGGCTACACAACCTGGACCTTCTGGCCCGCGACGGTGAGTCTCTATTCCTGGGACGGGCTGGAGCGGGTCTGGT
>DAOUIB010000016.1:0-10063 GCA_034428275.1 Anaerolineae bacterium | reverse complement strand
TGAGGAAGGGATCGGCGACGATCATGTCCGGCGCGTTGCCGTTGCGCCCAAGTTCAATCAGTTCCTCACCCGCGGCGGCGACCCGGTCGACGCTCAGCCAGGTATCCAGCGCGCGCCGGTAGCGCAGCATGACGGCTTCCTGCGGCGGCAGCTGGCTGATATCGGGCAGCGGTGGCGGCGGCCAGAGCCAACCGGTCTCCCTGAGAGGGATGAAGTCGAGGCCGGCCCGGGTCAGCGTGCGGGCGACCTGCGGCCCGCTGAGCCAGGAGACCCTGTGCCCCTTTGCCAGCAGCGCCTGCGCCGTGCGCAACAAGCCACCCCAGTCGAGGTGGCCTGGCAAGGGCGCGGAGACAAACCAGAAGTCCGCCATGGAGGCCCTGGCATCAACCCTGGGCGGGCCAGTCCGGAATCGGCACGCAGCAGAGCATCAACTGGCGCGCGGCGCGCACCTCGTCCAGCCGTGAGATATCGAGGCTGCGCGGCGCGCTGAGCAGCAGGCCGGGTTCTTCCTGCGCTTCCCGCGCGATGTGACGCATGGCGGCGATGAATTCGTCGAGCGTGGCCTTGTCCTCGGTCTCGGTGGGCTCGATCAGCAGCGCCTCGGGCACGATCAGCGGGAAGTAGTTGGTGGGAGGATGGAAGCCATAGTCCATCAGACGTTTGGAGATATCCAGCGCGTGCACTTCCCCGACGCCCTCAAAGCGGCCCTCGATGACGAATTCGTGGGCGCAGATGCGGGGGAAGGGGACCTTGAAGCTGCGCTGCAGCGAGGCTCGCAGGTAATTGGCGTTGAGCACGGCGTGGCGGGAAATGTCACGGATCCCCCGGGCGCCGTGGAAGAGGATGTAGGCGCAGGCGCGCACGTGCATGCCGAAATTGCCATGGAAGGCCTTGAGGCGGCCGATCGACTGCGGCGGCATGCGCAAACCGTAGCGGGCCGGCATGTCGGCGCCGGCCTGGGCGACCAGTTCCACGTTGGGGCCCGGCAGGAATGGCGCCAGGCGTTCGTTGACCGCGACCGCGCCGCAGCCCGGACCGCCGCCGCCGTGGGGCGTGGAGAATGTCTTGTGCAGGTTGTAGTGCATGACGTCGAAGCCCAGTTCGCCGGGCTTGACGATGCCCATGAGCGCGTTCATGTTGGCGCCGTCCATGTACATCAGGCCGCCGCAGCCATGGACAGCGTCCACGATTTCCTGGATGTTGACGTCGAAGAGGCCCAGCGTGCTGGGCACGGTGATCATCATGCCGGCGACCGTCTCGTCACAGGCGGCGCGCAGGGCCACCAGATCGACGTTGCCGTCGCGGTCGGAGGGCAACTCGACGCTTTCGTAGCCGGCCATGGTGACGGTCGCCGGATTGGTGCCATGCGCGCTGTCCGGCACCAGGATGCGCCGGCGCTGCGAGTCGCCGCGCCTTTCGTGATAGCGACGGATCATCAGGATGCCGGCCAGCTCGCCCTGGGCGCCGGCCGCGGGCATCAGGGTGACGCGCGCGAAGCCGCTGATCGCGGCCAGCCAGCCCTGCAGCCGGTGCATCAACTCCAGCGCCCCCTGGGAACTTTCCTCGTCGCTGCGCGGGTGCAGGGCGGCGAAGCCGGGCAGGCGCGCCACGTCCTCGTTCAGGCGCGGGTTGTACTTCATGGTGCAGGAGCCGAGTGGGTAAAAGCCGGTGTCGATCGAGAAATTGCGTCGGCTGAGCCGGGTGAAGTGGCGCACGACCTGCAGTTCGCTGACTTCCGGCAGGTCCAGTTCGCGGCGCAACAATTCCTGCGGCAGGGGCGTCTGCGGGACGTCGCAGACGGGCAGGCGCGCGCCCACGCGGCCGCTGACGCTCTTTTCGTAAATGGTCGCTTCGCTCATGAGCCCTGCAACTCCCGCAGGCTGGTGACGAGGGCGTCGATTTCCTCGCGACTGTTCAGTTCGGTGAAGGCCAGCAACATGCAGTCGCGCAGACGCGGGTCTTCCGCCCCGAGATCATGCCCGCCGATGATGCCGCGTTCGCGCAGGGCGGCGTTCATTTCCGCAACCGGGCGCGGGCAGCGCAGGGCGAATTCGTGAAAGAAGGGCGGTCGGGTGATGATCTGGTAGTCTTGCAGCGCAGCGATTTGCGCGGCGGCGTAGTGCGCCTTGTGCCAACAGAGTTCGGCCACCTGACGCAGGCCATGTTTGCCCATCAGGGCCAGATAGACGGCGGCGGCCAGCGCCATCAGCCCCTGGTTGGTGCAGATGTTGCTGCTGGCCTTTTCGCGCCGTATGTCCTGCTCGCGCGGCCGCAGGGTCATCACCCAGGCGCGGCGACCGTCCTCGTCCACGGTCTCGCCGACGATGCGGCCGGCGATTTTGCGCACGAGACGCGTGCGCGTGGCGAAGAAACCCACGTAGGGCCCGCCGAAGGATAGCGGGATGCCCAGCGGCTGGCCCTCACCCACGACGATGTCGGCGCCCAGTTCACCGGGGCTCTTCAACAGGCCCAGGGCGACGGGGTTCACGACGAACACCAGCAAGGCGCCTGCCTCGTGCACCCTTTGGGCCAGGCCCTGGAAATCCGCGACGTGGCCGATGAAATCCGGGTAGGCGACGGCCAGCATGGCGGTATTGCTGTCCAGTTGGTCCACGAGGTCATTCAGGGTCGAGGCGCTTTCATCGCCGCGAAACAGCAGGTCCCGCCCCTGGTGATAGCTGCGGGCGACGTCGCGATATTGCGGGTTGATCCAGGGGCTGAACAGGATCTTGTTGCGGCGTCCACGGCCCACGTCGACGGCCATGGAGACGGCCTCGGCGAAGCTGGTGGCGCCGTCGTAGTGGCTGGCGTTGGCGGCGTCCATGCCCGTCAGGGCGCAGATCATGCTCTGGTATTCGAAGATCGCCTGCAGGGTCCCCTGGCTCAGCTCCGGCTGATAGGGCGTGTAGGCGGTCAGGAACTCGCCGCGCAAGAGGATGTGGCCCAGCGCCGAGGGGATGTAGTGGTGCCATGCGCCGCCACCGCGAAACATGGCGAAGTCCTGGCCGTGGTCACTGGATTCCGAAAGCGACAGCAACTCGGCCTGCACTTCCAGTTCGCTGAGGGGTTCGGGCAGGTCCAGCGTCGGAAAGCGATGGCGCGCGGGCACAGCGCTGAAGAGGTCCTCGACGGCGCTGACGCCGATGGTCGCCAGCATTTGCTGGCGTTCGGTCTCGGTGTGCGGGACGTAACTCATGGCGGCCTAGCGGGCGTCGCAATGGGCGTCGTAGGCGGCGGCGTCCATCAGGCCCGTCAACTCAGCGGCGTCGCTGAGCCGCACGCGGACCAGCCAGGCCTCGCCATAAGGGTCGGCGTTGGCCAGTTCGGGCTCGTCCTCGACGGCATTGTTGACCGCCGTGACCGTGCCGCTGACCGGCAGGTGCAGGTCCGAAGCCGCCTTGACCGACTCCACCACGCCAAAGGAATCGCCCTGGGCAAAGCTGTCGCCGACGGCCGGCAGCTCAAGAAAGACGATGTCGTTCAGCTGGTCCTGCGCGTAGTCCGTGATGCCAACGATGCCTTGCTCGCCCTCCAGCCGGATCCATTCGTCCGTCCCCTGATATTTCAGGTCCGCAGGCGTCTTCCACTTTCCCATTTCCCGCAGCCTCCTGCAAAAAAAAGGGGGCGCACGTTGCTGTGCGCCCCTGTCAGCCGAAACACTTCCAGAGTCTTGGGGTCGGTCGCTCCCTGAACCTGAGAGTTTCGTGGCCAGCCCAGCCTGCGGACCACTTGCCCCTTCGGTGGCGCACGACGGCGCTCTCTCGCGACAAACCCGAACTTGCCGCAGTCTAGCCGATGCCCGGCCCCCTTGCAAGCGCAGGCCTGCGGGCGTAGGCTGGAAACAGGAGCGCTTACAGTTAGCGGCGGAGACAGGGCACATGGCAGACAGGCAGGGGGGACGCAGGCCCCTGCGACCGGCGTTTCTGGTCGCTCTGGTCCTGAGTCTTTCGATCACCCTGGGTTCGCTGTTCTTCATCGTCTGGCGCCTGGCCAGGCCTTCTTTCAGCGAAGGGCCGGCGGCGCAGGTGGATTCCGGTTCATGGTTTGACGGGGCGACCCAGGTGGACCCGCCGCGCCAGCTGTCGGATTTTACGTTGCTGGGCACGGACGGTGAGCCCCTGGGACTGAACGACCTGAAGGGCAGGGCCACCCTGCTGGTCTTTGGCTACACGCGCTGCCCCGATTATTGCCCCCTGACCCTGAAGGACTTCACGCGGGTCAAGGCGGCGCTGGGCGAGAGCGCAGGCGACGTCAACCTTTTGATGGTCAGCGTGGACGGTGAGGTGGACCAGCCGCTGCGGCTACGGGACTGGCTGGCGACCTTCGATCCGACCATCCTCGGCATGACCGGCGCCCGCGAGGAAGTGCGGCGCATCGGCGAGGAATTCGGCCTGTACCTGGCCAACGGCAGCCAGCCGGGACTGCTGGACCACAGCACCTCCAGTTTCCTCATCGATCGCGATGGCCGGCTGCGAACGACCTTCACCGTGGGCACGTCGCCCACCGTGATCGCGGACTACGTTCAGCAAGTGCTCAACTGAAGACGCGGCATCCGCGCCGAGAGGCCGGTCACGACTTCGTAGTTGCTGCTGCCGAAGCGGGCGGCCAGCATCTCTGCGCTGATGCATGCCTCTCCCTGAGGGCCCAGCAACACGACCTCGTCCCCGACGCGCGCCAGGGGGACCGACGACACGTCGATGGCCGTCTTCTCCATGCTGATGCGACCGATCACCGGCGCGACCTGGCCCCGTAACAAGACGCTGGCGGACTGGTGCGGCGCGCGACGATAGCCGTGTTCGTAGCCCACCGGCAGGACCGCCATGCGCGTCGCGGAGGCCGCCGTCCAGGTCCGGCCATAGCCCACGCTGTGCCCGGCGGGAAGGTCCTTGAGCTGGACGACTTGCGTTTTCCAGGTCAGGGCAGGGCGGAAGCCGACGGGCAGGGGGACGGTATCGGAGGGTGAGAGGCCGTAGAGCGCGATTCCGGGGCGCACCAGGTCCAGGTGGCTTGCGGGCAAAGTCAGTGTCGCCGCGGAGTTGGCGCTGTGCAGGGTGGTGAATTGCGCCCCGCGTCGGCGCATGGCCGTCACGGCCGTCAGAAAGCGGCGCAACTGCTCTCTTGTCCAGTCGGGGTCTTCGTCCGCCTGCGCGAAGTGCGTGTAGCAACCCTCCAGTTGCAGCCAGGGCAGGTCCGCCAGTTGATCCTGAAAGGCGGGCGCGTCCCCCACGAGCGCACCCATGCGGCCCATGCCGCTGTCGAGTTTGACCTGTGCCTGCAGGCGGCGACCGGTCGCCCGGGCAGCCTGATTGCAGGCGCGGGCCTGCGCCGCGTCGAACAGGGTGAGCGTGAGTCTGTGCTCGATCGCTGATGGCACGGCCTGGGGCGGCACGTAGGACAGCAGCAACATCGGCGCGTCGATGCCGGCCTCGCGCAGCTCCAGCGCCTCCCCAAGGCTGGCGACCCCCAGCGCCTGGGCGCCGGCAGCGAGTACGCTGCGGGCCGTGGCGCAGGCGCCGTGCCCGTAGGCGTCCGCCTTGACGACCGCCATCAGCCGGGTCTGCGGCCCGGTCAGGCCGCGCAGCAGGCGCAGGTTGCAGCGAATGGCCGACTGGTCGATTTCCAGCCAGGTGGTCGCGCCAGTGGGCAGCCGGGTGGCGGAGTCGCTCATGGCGGCAGTGTAGCGGTGGCCCGGGGCCGCTGCCAGCGGCGCAGGGCGGGCGCCCGGCCATTGCTATAATCGCGGGGTCGAGGATGGCCGGAGGCGTATGACAGCAAATTTCGAGCTTGTTGCCAGCCAGGGCCGGGCCCGGGCCGGGGTCTTTCATACCGCCCACGGCCCGCTCGCCACGCCGGTGTTCGCGCCGGTGGGGACCGCCGGGACGGTGAAGGCGGTCTTTCCGCGCGACCTGGAGTCGGCCGGCGCGAGTCTGGTGCTGGCCAACACCTATCATCTGCATTTGCGACCGGGCGACGAACTGGTACGGGACCTGGGCGGCCTGCACCGGTTTATGAACTGGCAGGGGCCTATCCTGACCGATTCGGGCGGCTATCAGGTCTTCAGTCTGCAGCACATCAACCGCATCGATGACGAAGGCGTCAGTTTTCGCAGCCACATAGATGGCAGTCACCTGCGTTTCACGCCGGAAAAAGTCATCGAAATCCAGCGCAATCTGGGCGCGGACATCATGATGTGCTTCGATGAATGTCCGCCGCCACGCGAGCGCGAGCGCGTTGAAGGCGCGGTGCGCCGCACCGGGGCGTGGGCCCGGCGTTGTCGCGAGGCGCATCCTGACGATGGCCGCCAGGTGTTGTTCGGCATCGTGCAGGGCGGCGTCTACGCTGACCTGCGCGAAAGCTCCGCGCGGGAACTGCAGGACATTGGCTTTGCGGGCTACGCCCTGGGCGGGCTCTCCGTCGGCGAGTCGCGGGCCGACATGCTGGAGGCGCTGGCGCTGTCCGCGCCCATGTTGCCGGACGATCGCCCGCGCTATCTGATGGGCGTGGGCGAACCGGACGACCTGGTCGAGGGCGTATGGCAGGGGATCGACGTCTTTGACTGCGTCATCCCGACGCGCCTGGCGCGGCACGGCGCCGCCTTCACGGCAAGCGGTCGCATCAACGTCGGCCGGCTCGACTTTGCGCGCGACGAGCGTCCGCTGGACGCAGAATGCGACTGCCCGGCCTGCCGCGACTACTCGCGCGCGGTCCTGCGCCATCTGATCAAATCACAGGAAATCCTGGGCTACATGCTGCTCAGTCTTCACAACATTCATTTTCTCGTCGGCCTGGTGCGGGCGATGCGCGAGGCGATTGTGAAGGGTGAGTTTGCCGCCTGGCGCGAGGCCTTCCACCGCCGCTGGTCGCGCTCCGACCGGGGTCGGGCTGTTCGCACCTGACGGGGCCGGGCAACGCAATCGCCCGTTAAGCGGCTGCGACCCGGATTAGGCTCACATTTCCGGACCAGGGCGCCGTGTCAGGGCGAAGCGTCGCCCAGGGTCACGTTGTCGAAGAGGTCGCGCTCGTCGATGCGACGGTGACCGGCCGGCGGCTGAATGCGCGTATAGCTGACATGGGACTGCAGCAGCAGCCGCATCCAGCGGGGCGTGCGGTTGCGGCGACCGCCCAGTTGACTGGCGTGGCAACGGCTGGCCGCATCCCAAATGTCCGACCACTGGCGCACGTTGACGCGCACGTTGGGCGGCTCGATGTTTTCCAGGATCGCCACCATGTCGACGTCCCCGTTGCGGCCCATGGCGCGCGGGTCCTTGCCGCGCAGGCGGGTCATCAGGATGCCGTAGCGCAGCAACAGGGTGGGGGAGGAGCTGTAGTAAAGCTTTTGCGGCTGCCAGGGTGACTGCTCCCCGGTATGAAAGTCGGCGTCACCGGAGACGTCGAAGGCGTCGGTGGTGGCGCGCTGAATGGCGATATGGTCGGGATGGCCGTAGCCGCCGTAACGATTGTGGGTCAGGATCACTTGCGGACGGATGTCGCGGATGACCTCGACGACGCGGCGCGTCAGTTCCTCGCGCGGCGCCTGCCACGAGCAGTCGGGATGGTTGTTGGTCTCCGATCCCATCATGCCGCTGTCGCGGTAGCCCAGCAGGAAGATTTCGCGGAAGCCCAGCATCTGGCGGGCGCAGTCGAGCTCCGCCAGACGCACCGCCTTTTTCGAACCGTGCCGTTCCACAAAGGAGTCGTCCATGGTGCCCACGTCGCCATTGGTGGATACGATGGCGTAGACGTCCGCGCCTTCCGACACGTACTTGGCGACGAGCCCTCCGTAACCGAAAGTCTCGTCATCCGGATGGGCGACAGAAATCAGCAGGCGTCGATCGGACATGGTTCTCCTCCTTGCACAGGCGGAGGAGTATAGCCCGACCCGCGCAGAATTCCCTGTGCAAGGCGGGTTGGCAGGCTTTATACTGCCGCCGGACTTCGACCGTCAGTGGAGGTCGCCTGGATGCGTTCGGCCCGTGTTTTCCTGATTGCCCTGACCCTGATGGCGGTTGCGCCCGCGGGGGCGAAGGTCATGAAGCAGGAGAGTCCCGGCGCCGCGGTGGAAGCGAGCGGGCCAGCACAATACCCCCTGAACTACAATTCCATGACCGGCCTGCCATACCCGGACCAGGCGGCCATGGAACGACGCAACCTGATCGTCAAGATTTCCAACTTTCCGCCGATTGTGCGGCCGCAGTCGGGCGTCAATCAGGCCGATCTTGTGTTCGAGGTGGAATCCGAGAGCGGAATCACGCGCTTTGCGGCCATTTTTCGCAGCCAGGCGCCGCGGCACGTGGGCTCGGTGCGCAGCGCCCGCCTGCTGGACCTGGAACTGATGACGATGTACAGCGCCTTTCTCGCCTATTCCGGTACCAGCATCCCGATCCAGCGCATCCTTTGGAGTTCGCCCCATGCCGCGTACGCCTTTTCGCCACTTACGGGCAACAACTGTGAGGATGCCGGCTTCTGCCGTTATGATCAATCCGGCGTCGGCTACGAACACACCCTGTACCTGGACAGCGAACAACTTTATCGCCTGGGCACGGCGCGCGGCATCAATCAGGGTTACAAGGCGCGCGGTTTCGCCTTCGATAGTCAACCCGACGTAGGCGGGCAATCGCTGGCAGAAGTCGGCATCAACTGGTGGGGCGAGGGCAACGCCCTGTGGCAGTACGATTCCGGGCATGAGCGCTGGCTTCGCTACACGGACGGCGTGGCCCATTTCGATGCACTGGATGGCATGCAATTGTGGGCGGACAACCTGATCGTGTTGCAGGTGCCCCACGCCCGTCGGCCAGACCTCTTCGTGGCCGGCGCGGACGATGAATCGCTGGAAGTGCAACTCTGGGGCAGCGGGCCGGCGCTGGTGATGCGCGATGGTCGCTGGTACAGCGGCAACTGGTTGCGCTTCAGTCGGGCGACGACCGTCGCCCTGCAGCTCAGTCACACGGGCAGCGACAAGCCCATCCGGCTGAAGCCCGGGCGCAGCTGGATCTCGATTGTGCGCAACCTGCGGGACGTGACGCTCTCCGAGTACCTGACGGATATCATCGCCTTGAGAGAACTCGCGCCGGCCCGCGGCTGAACCCTTGCGTCGGCGTCAGTGGCCGCTGTGTTTGACCTCCGCGCCTGAGCCGCCGCGTAAAAAGTCGAAATCCGCACCCCGATCGGCCTGCTCCACGTGCTCAACGTAGAGTTTGCTGTAGCCACGCAGGCTTTCCATGGGTCGCGGCTGCCAGACCTGGCGGCGGCGCTGCAACTCTTCGTCGCTGACCAGCAGTTGCAGGCGCCGCGCCGGCACGTCGAGTTCGATTTCGTCGCCGTTGCGCACCAGCGCAAGGGCGCTGCCCAGGGCGGATTCCGGGGCGACGTGCAATACGACCGCGCCAAAGGCCGTGCCGCTCATGCGCCCGTCCGAAATGCGCACCATGTCCTCGACGCCCTGCAGCAGCAGTTTCTTCGGCAGGTTGAAGTTGCCGACCTCGGGCATGCCGGGAAAGCCCTTCGGCCCAACCTGCTTAAGCACCAGCACGCTGTCCGGCGCGACGTCGAGGTCGGGATCGTCGATTCGTGCGTGATAGTCGTCGATATCCTCGAAGACGACCGCCCGGCCACGATGTTGCTGCAGGGCGGGCGAGGCCGCCGAGGGCTTGATGACGGCGCCATCCGGGCAGAGGTTGCCACGCAGGATGCTGAGCCCGGCCCCGCGCTGAAAGGGCTCGTCGAAGTCGGCGATGACCTCGCGGTTGTAGTTTTCGGCGTTGGCCGTGTTCTGCGCCAGCGTGCCGCCGTTGACCGTCAGGGCATCCACGTGCAGCGACTCTGTCAGTTGCCGGATGACCACCGGCAGCCCGCCGGCGTAGAAGAAGTCTTCCATGAGGTAGTCGCCGGAGGGCATCAGGTTGACCAGCAGGGGCATCTGACTGCCCAGGCGGTCGAAGTCGTCCAGTTCCAGCGGCAGGTCCAGGCGACCGGCGATGGCCAGCAGGTGTACGACGAAGTTGGTTGAGCCGCCGACGGCCGCGTTGACGCGAATGGCGTTTTCCAGCGCGAGCCGCGTCACAAT
>DAOUIB010000015.1:0-25165 GCA_034428275.1 Anaerolineae bacterium | reverse complement strand
GACGATACGCCGGACGGTTCTGAGCTGGCCGATTTGGCGCGGGAGACGGGCGCCCGCTACCTTCTGCTGGAGCGCGACCGCGAGGAAATCGATCGGGCAGGGGAACTGGACGAGATCACAGAGAACAGTCTGAGAGCGCTGGCTGACGGCGGCGCGGGATCCGGCCTTGCGCGGCTGTACCTGCTGGAGAAGGGCGCCGACCAGGAGCATTGCCTGCTTTACGTCTGCAATGCGGGGCCGCTGCGACTCTCAATTCTGGTGCCTGACGATTTCCCTGTGCGAGAATTGCGCCTGGCCTGCGAGCGTTACCTCAAGAGTTAATCCGGCGTGCGGCGCCACCAGATACCCGTGCACTCCGGCAGCACAAGGGACGCCGACAGCGGCGCCTGGCTGGCGAATTCCTCGCCAAAGAAAAAGCCCAGCAGTTCCCTGGCCTCCTGCATTGATTCAAAACGGAAATCCGTGCGCAACCAGCGCCGGGCAAAGCCACGCTCCCTTTCCAGCCAGCGATAGAAGGCGCCCAGGTTCGCCGTAGGGGCCTGCGGCGTCTCGCTGCCCGTGCCGAGGGTCTCAAGGATCAGGGCTGTGCCGCCTGGTCGCAGCACGCGCAACATTTCCCCAACCGCCCGCTCGACCTCCACGCGCCAGCCCTCTTCATTCCAGACCGTGCTGTGACCGAAACTCCAGCCGGCGATGGCGATGTCGGCGCAAGTGTTGCCGAGCGGCAGGTCCTGGTTGTCGGCGATGGTCAGAGACCAGTTGCCCGGGCAATCGCGCTGCAGGTGTTCGCGGGCATGCTGCAGCATGTGGCCGGAGCGATCGAAGGCGTGCACCTGCCGCACACAGGGGCTCAGCAGGCGTGTCAGGCGGCCCGTGCCGGCGCCCGCCTCGACGACGAGGGCGCCGGCCAGCGGCGCGAGGTCGGCGATGGCTGGCAACAAATGCCCGCACCAGTCCTCGGCGGCGACGAGTCGCTCGTAACGGGCGGCCTGGCTGGCATAGATTTGCCGTTGGTCGGGCTCCGCGCTCATGCGGGCTCGCTGAATGCCTGCAACTGGTCCAGCAGCTTGCCCTGGTCTACCGATGGATAGCGGTCCAGCAAGGCCTTGTAGCGACGAATGTAATCGGCGACCTGTGCGCGTTCCTGGGCCTCAAAACGCAGCGTGATGGCCGGCTGGGTGTTGCTGGCGCGCACGAGGCCCCAGCCATGCTCGAAACTGGCCCGCACGCCGTCGATATCCACGACTTCGTAGTCGCGCGCCAGCTCGTCGCGGATTTCCCGGATGATGCGAAACTTCTGGTCATCCGGCGCGGTCAGCACGATTTCCGGCGTGGCGGGGAGCAGCGGTATTTCGGAAAAGAGAGTTGAGACCGGCCGGTCGGAGGCCGCGAAAATCTGCAGGGCCTTGAGCGCGATCAGGGGCGCGTCGTCGAAGCCGAAGTAGTCTTCACCGGTGAAGAGGTGACCGCTGACTTCTCCGCCCAGGGGCGAGCCGACCTCGTGCATTTTCTGCTTCATGAGGCTGTGGCCCGTGCGCCACATCAAGGGCACGCCGCCATACTGGACGATGAGTTCAGGCAGCGTTTGCGTGACCTTGACGTCGAAGACGATCGTCGCGCCAGGTTGACGCTGCAGGAGATCGCGGGCCAGCAGCGCCAGCAGCCTGTCGGCGGCCACGTGGTGGCCGCGTTCGTCAATGAAGCCGGCGCGGTCGGCGTCGCCGTCGAAGGCGAGACCGAGGTCGGCGCCGGTTTCCAGCACCATGGCCTCCAGGTCGCGCGTCATTTCCGGGTCTTCGGGGTTGGGCAGGTGGTTGGGGTAGGTGCCGTCCGACTCGCAATAGAGGCAATGCACCTTCAGGCCGAGCGCGCGCAACACCGGGGGCACCCAGGTGCCGCTCAGGCCGTTGCCGGCATCCATCACGACCGTCAGCGGGCGCGCCATTGTCACCTTGCCCTGAATTGCAGCCATGTGACGGCGAATCATGTCGTGGTCCTGCGTCACGCGTCCCGCGCCGCTGACGAATTCGCCGCTGCGCACCAGGTCCAGCAGGTTGGTGATTTGCTCTCCGGCCATGGCCAGCGCGCCATAGGCCAGCTTGATACCGTTGTAGCGGACGTCCAGATGGCTGCCGGTGATCATGACGCCCGCCCCCGTTTCGCCATGGCTGGCGGAGGCAAAATAGACCGTGGGCGTGAGCACCTCGCCGATGTCCGTGACGTCCATACCGGTCGCGCCGAGCCCGGCGATCATCGCGCCCTGCAGCCCGGCCGAGGACGGGCGATTATCGCGCCCGACGTACACCATTTCGCTGCCAAAGTCCCGCTGCAGGGCCGTGCCCAGCGCGCGTCCGACGCGCTCCGCCAGCGCGGGCGTCAGTTGCGGACTGTCGCCGGCGACGGTGCCGCGGATATCGTAGGCGCGAAAAATGCCGGGATCCAGCTTGATGGTCATGGTGTGACTCCTCGGGACTTACCCACAGCGAAAACCCTGCAGACTGTTGCGCCCCGTCAGTCCTGCGAGGGGCTGTCCGCGTCCATTGTAACGAAGGAAAGGCCGGAAGAGTCGGCATCGATGCAGATCCTGCTGCTGGCCGGCGCGTCCGCGCTCAACAGGTAGTCGGCCAGCGGCACCCGCACGTAACGGCGGATGATGCGCAGCAGGGGACGCGCGCCATATTGACTTTCATCGTATTGCTGTTGCAGCCATTGCAGGGCGCCGCTGCCGAATTCCAGCTGCAGGCCGCGTTCAGCAGCCAGTTGCTGCTCGCGAGCCAGCATCAACTTCAGAATCGCGCCCAGATCGTCGTCGGAGAGGGCGTTAAACATGACGATTTCGTCGAGACGGTTCAGCAGTTCCGGCCGGAACCAGGTGCGAACCTGTTCCATGGCCGCCTCGCGCGCGTCATCCGTGATGACGGGAATGGCAAGGTGCCTGGAACCCAGATTGCTGGTGAGAATCAGGACGGTCTCACTGAATGCGGCGCTGCGGCCGCGACCGTCGGTCAGCCGGCCTTCCTCAATCATTTGCAGCAGCAGGTCCATGATGCGCGGGTGGGCCTTTTCGACCTCGTCAAACAGGACGAGGAGCCAGGGCTGCCGGCGCACGCGCTCGGTGAGCTGGCCGCCGGCGTCGCTGTCTACGTAGCCGCTGGGGGACCCCAGGAGACGATTGACACTCGATTCGTCCTTGAATTCGCTCATGTCCAGCGCCAGCATGGCCTGCTCGTCGCCGAACATGAAATCGGCCAGCGTGCGCGCCAGTTCGGTCTTGCCGACGCCTGTGGGGCCGAGGAACAGAAACGCGCCGACCGGGCGCTGCGGCTCCTTCAGGCCAACGCGGGCCGTACGGATAGCGCGGCTGACGGCCTGCACCGCCGGGTCCTGGCCGATGAGGCGCCGTTTCAGATGGTCGGTGAGGCTGGCGTAGCGACGACGCTCGTCCCCACCCAACTGGTTGACCGGGACACCGGTCATCTGGCTGACGCAGAGCCGCAAATCGTCGGCGTCCAGCTTTGGGCTGTCGTTGCGTCCTGGCCGCCGGTCAGGGCCGGTCTGCCGGCTGGTATTGACCATGGCGGCGCTGCGGTGCAGCAGGTTCTCCGCGCTGCGGGGCAGGGGAGTTGCTGCCAGATGCCGCCTTGCCAGGCTGATCGCCACCTTGAGGGCATCGTCCCCGATACGCAGCTGATAGTCACGTTCGAGTTGTGGCCTGAGCGCGCGCAAGATTTGCAGCGTTTCAGGGCTCGTGGGTTGCGCCACCTGCAGCACCTGGCAGTTTTCACTGACGCCGGGTTCGAGGCCCAGCCGGGCGTGCCAGTCACTCTCGCCGGTGGTGGCGACGATCACCGGATCATTGGCGAGCAGGGTCTTCAGGACGAGCGATGAACAGCGATGGAATTGCGCCTTGCCCGGTGGACCCAGGAAGCGCTGCAGGTGAGGCAGGAAGAGAATCCCCCCGCGGGCCTGCGCCAGCGCCTTGAGCAAGGCGGCAGAATCGTCGTCCAGCAATTCATCTTCGGCGATCTGCACCACCCTGGTGATGCCCCGGGGTCCTTCTCCCCTGGCGATGAGCTGCCCCAGGCTGAGGGCGAGGCTACGCTTGCCCACGCCCGCCGGGCCGACCAGGACAAGGTGTCGGTTGATCGCCTGGTTGAGGATCGTCAGCATGCTGCGCAGCAGGTCTTCGCGCTCGTAAACCGGGAACGCTTCCGGTGGCCGGGTTGAACCGCTCTCTGCGCGATCGGGCGTCGCCTGCGCGGCGGCCGCTGGCCCCGATAACCTGTTCATCACGTCGGCCACCGTACGCGCTGTGATCCCGTGGGGCCGCAGCAGTCCGCTGGTGCTGATGTTGTCGCGGGCCAGGACCAGCAAAATGTGGCCGCAGTCCACGCGTCCTGCGTTACGGCGCCTGGCTTCCTCGAGAGCGTCGTCAATGAGAATGATGGACTGTCGTGAAAGCGTGCTGCGGCGCCCGTCCGCGAGGACATGGGCGAGCTTCCCGCCCGGGTCCCTGCGGTTGGCACAGGCGAGCTGGACCTGTCGCTCGAGTTGCTTCAGGTCCAGTCCGCGTCTGGAATGAAACTCGGACAACAATGCGTCTGCCGGTGAGTTCCCCTGCCTGAGCAGGGCCAGCAGAATCAGTTCCGGCATCAGGGTGGCCTGGCGAAACTCCCGCTGAAGTCGGGCAGCGGCGTTCAGGGTTGCGGCAAAATCGCTCGCCAGCAGGTCAGGATTCAGTGCGCCGGACATGCCCGCCATTATATATGCAATTTATGCCGCCGGTCCCTGACCTGGCGCGCGGCGGCTGCTGCGTCGTCAGGGGGCCGGGGGCGCGTGCCCCTGACCGCTGGAATTGCTCAGGCGATAGCCTACGCCGCGCACGTTGTCAATCAACTGGACGCCCGGGTCCTGCTGCTTGAGCTTGCGTCGCAGGTTACTGATGTGCGGGCGAATGACGTCGCGAGCGGTGCTCTCGTCCAGCTGGTTGCCGCGCACCTCACGCACCAGCTCCTTGCAGGAAACGACACGATCGCGGTGAGCCGCCAGATAAAGCAACAGGTCGAATTCGGTCGGAGTCAGGTCAACGGGGCGATCCCTGATCTCAATCTGATAGCGACCAGGATAGATCGTCAGGGGGCCCAGCTTCAGGTTGCGGCCGGGTCGCCCGCCGGCGCCAGTCTCCGAATCCGCGACGTATTCTTCCAGGTCGTCGGGCCCGGGGTCCTGCCGGGGGTCGGGCGCGAGATTGACGTTGGCATGGATCAACTCATCCAGGTTGCTGCGCAGGGCGTCCAGCAGGCCCTGGCGGCGCTGCCGGGTCCCCGCACGTTCCACGCCCCGCGCCACACTGGCGCGCAACTCTTCACTGGAACAGGGCTTGACAAGATAGTCGCTGGCGCCGAGTTGCAGGGCCTCGATCGCCGTTTCAAGACTGGCGTAACCGGTCATCATGATGACAATAGCGTCACTGGCATGCTGTCGAATGCTGCGCAGCAACTCCGTGCCGCTGAGGCCGGGCATGCGAATGTCTGTCAGCACAACGTCGTAATTCCTGTGCCGCAGGGATGCCAGCGCCTGTTCGCCATCGGCCGCCTGGCTCACCTGGTAGCCGACGCGCTGCAGGGTCCGGCTGATCGAGTAGCGAATCGCTCCTTCATCATCCACAACCAGCACATTTGCACCCGGAGTAAATGCGTTCATGATGTTTTCTGCCTTGTTCACCCTGTTTTAGACTAGCCTAACCTTTTGTCAGACAATTGTAAAGATTACGCGGTTGTTGAGCCAACATTCTGACAAATTGCGCAAAGCCAGGCGCCGGCATCCGCCTCCCCTGCCACAAAGCGCCAGGATGGAATGATCCTGCTGCCGGCGAAGACCGCGGCAATCTGACCGTCAACGCGCAACAGGGGAATCTCCATCCGGACGGACCGGGGAATTTGGTGGTTTATCATCCATTTTTTGAGCGACTGCGAGCGCCCGTTCATCCCGGGCGGGTGGAATCGATCGCCCGGCCGGCGCGTATCCAGCGTGACGGCGGCTGCCGGCGGCAGGGAGAGACACTGCCAGGCGTCCACGCCCTCCATGCCTTGTCTGCTGAACACCAGCTTCCACTTCCGGTCTGGCAGGGCGGTCGAGCCCGGCAGGCGGACTTCCAGCGCCTGCCGCGCTGTCAGCAGGGGGCCCGGCCAATCCTCTTCGGCGCCAATGCGTTCCAGGACCAGGTCGCCGTATTCGATCCGCAGCCGGATGCCGCCTGGCAGGTTGCAGGCCTGTCCCGTGCGGCCGGAAGCGGCCAGCGCCACCAGGCGTTTCACGTGTTCGGCGCCGGCCTTTGTGCCGCCCAGGTCACGCAGGGCATTCAGGGTCAGATGCCCTTGCAAGGCGGGGTGCAGGGCGTTGAACGTCGAACGTGACAGGCGAACGCGCTGTTCGCTTCGGCGCATACCCGTTTCTGCGGCCTCCTGCACTTGCCGTTGAAGATAGTCGTAGTCCCGGGAGGCGTTTTCCGCCAAACGCAGGAGCGAACGCTCCACCCGCGGATCAAAATCGCGCAGGAGGGGCAGGATGTCATGGCGCAGGCGGTTGCGTCGCAGGCGCCGGTCGTCATTACTGGCGTCCTGGCGCGGTTCAAGCCCCTGTCTGTGTCCCCAGGCGCGCAATTCATGGCGGGGAACATCGAGAAGGGGGCGCAGCAGGGTCAGGTGAGGGTGACCGGGAAGTTCCGCGCGAGAGCGCATGCCGGCCAGACCGCGCAGGCCGCTGCCCCGCAGCAGGTTGAGCAAAATCGTTTCCACCTGATCGTCCGCGTGATGGGCCGTGACGACGCAGGAGGCGCCGACCTCTGTGGCGCTGCTCGCCAGAAAATCGTAGCGGGCGCGGCGGGCGTCGGCTTCGCTGCGCAGCCCTGCCGCGGCCCCCAGGGTAACTTCCAGCCCGAGCGCTTCCGCCTCCTGTCGCACAAAGGCGGCGTCTTCGGCGCCTGCCGCGCCGCGCCAGCCGTGGTCCAGGCTGGCGACGTAAAGTTCCAGTTCGAGATCGCGTTGCAAGTTGTGCAGCAGGTGCAGCATGGCCAGGGAATCGTTGCCGCCGGAGACTGCCAGTAAAAGGCGACAGCCAGGCGCGACGAGGCATTGCTCTACGAGAGTGCGGGCGCAGTGTTGCAGAAGGTCCATGGCAGAAGCGGTCACACGACCAAAAGGTCACATGAGGGAGCCCATGGTAGCACAAACAAATCGTTAATGTGTGCTGTGCTATAATCCCCGCTCACTGGTAGCAGGAGTCCCGTGTGCTCAGTCCGCTTGACTATTTCCTTGGACTGTTCTCCCTTGACATCGGCATAGACCTTGGCACAGCCAATACACTGGTCAGCGTTCGCGGCAAGGGCATCGTCATCAACGAACCATCCTTCGTGGCGCTTGAGCGGAAGACGCGGCGTCCGATCGAGGTCGGCGTGCGCGCCAAGGAAATGTGGAGCAAGAACCCGCGCGACATCATCGTCGTGCGGCCGGTGCGCGACGGCGTGATCAGTGAGTTTGAAGTCACGGAAGCCATGCTGCATCATTTGATCAGCAAGGCGCACGAACAGGTCTGGGTGCCGATCCCGCGGCCGCGGGTGGTGGTTGGCATTCCCAGCGGGGTCACCGAAGTGGAAAAACGCGCGGTCTTTGACGCGGCCATCAGCGCCGGCGCGCGCGAGGCCTGGCTGATTGAGGAACCGGTGGCGGCGGCCGTCGGCGCCGGCCTGCCCGTGCAGGAGACGCGCGGCAGCATGATGATCGACATCGGCGGCGGCACGACCGAAATCGCCCTCTTCTCGCTGGGCGGCATCGTCATCAGCCGCTCCATCCGCGTCGCCGGGGACGAGATGGACGAAGACATCGTGGAGCACATGCGGGCGCGCCACAATCTGCTGATCGGTGAACCCACCGCCGAAAAGGTGAAGCTGGAGATCGGCTCCGCCTCGCCCCTGCCCAACGAACGGGTCATGAACGTGAAGGGTCGCCATTTGGTGACCGGCCTGCCGACCGCCGTGGAAGTCAGTTCGATCGAAATCCGGGAGGCGATCGCCGGCTCGGTGGAGATTCTTGTGGACACGGTCAAGGATGCTCTGGACGACACACCTCCCGAACTGGTCTCGGACCTGATGGAAAGCGGGATTTGCATGGCGGGCGGGGCCGGCCAGTTGATGGGCCTGCCGCAGCGGATGGCCGAGGAAGTCAACATCCGCGTGTGGCTGGCCGAGGATGCCGCCACCTGCGTCGCCCGCGGCGCCGGGCGCGTGCTGGAAGACTACAACAACCTGCGACGACTGCTGGCCGGTCTGGAGCGCGGCAGCACCCGCCACTGAATTCCAGGAATCCCTCTCTCAATGCGGGGCCATGCGCGCCGCTCTGCTATACTGAACGCAGGCAGTCCCGCGGGAGGGGCCGATGGTTCGCGCCTGGCGCGCCAACCGCATACTGTTTCTGGTTTTCTGTCTGTCGCTGAGTCTGTTGCTCATCGGGCTGAGCAGCGCCGGATTACTGGGGCCGCTGGAAGAAGTGGCTTCCATTCCGCTCAACTTGCTGACCGGCGCCCTGAATCAGGCCGTGTTGTCGCTTACCGGCGGCGTCAGCGACCTGGCGGAGTTGCAAACCCTGCAACAAAGAAACGCAGCGCTTGAGGACGCTTTGGCGGGCCTGACGGCGGAACTGGTCGAACTGCGAGAAATCGCCAGGGACTATGAACGTCTGGCCGAGATGCTGGACTATGCCGGCACGGCCGCCAACCAGGAGTTCGTGACGGCCGACGTTATCAGCAACGACCAGACGGGTTTGCGCCGCAGCATCACCGTCAACCGCGGCACGCGCGACGGCATCGGGGTCGGGATGCCGGTGGTTACGGCCCAGGGGCTGGTGGGGCGCGTGCTGGAAATCAGCGCCAATGCCTCGCGTATTTTGCTGGTCACCGACCGTGACAGCGCAGTCAGCGCACGAATGCAGGGAACGAGGGTGCAGGGCAGTTTGCGCGGTCAGCTTTCCGGCAGTCTGCGCCTGACGCTGGTGCCGCCCGGCGAATCGATAGTCGTCGGCGACCTGGTGCTGACTTCCGGCCTTGGCGGCAATTTCCCGCCGGACATCGTTATCGGCCAGGTCGCCAGTTCGCGTCAGTTTCAGTTCGAGTTGTTTCAGGAAGCCGAAGTCATAAGTTTCAACAATTTTGACGAACTGGAAGTCGTGCTGGTCATGACCAGCTTCGAGCCTATCGATCCCGCCGTATTTGACGTGACGGAGAACTGAGGCAGCAATGGGCCCATGGGTCGGACTGCCGGTACTTCTGCTGGCCGTGGCCTTGCAGACCACGCTGGTGCCGCAGATCCGCCTGTGGGATGGCGGGCCCGACCTCGTGTTCCTCTGCGTTCTGGCCTGGGCCCTGCGCGCGCCTTTGGCGGAAGGCGTTGCCTGGGCCTTCACGGGCGGCATCATGCAGGACCTGCTGTCGCTGGCGCCCACTGGGCAGTCCGTCATCGGCCTCGTGCTGCTGGTCTTTGTGGTGAACGTCCTGACCGAGCAATTCAGCCGCACCGGCTTGCTGACCCTGCTCCTGCTCGCGGGAGTCGGCACGCTGGCGCAACAGTTGCTGATGTGGTCGCTCTTCGCGTTCCAGGGCTTTACGGTGGACTTTCTGGACGACCTGGGCTATGTCATATTCCCGACCGTGATTTACAATTTCGCACTGATCCTGCCGGTCTTCGCTGTGCTGCGTTTCGTGCAACGCCGCGTTGAAGCGCGCCAGCTGGTCGCCCGCTGATGCTGGCAAGGGGCCGCTACTGATGCAAATGCTGCATCCCTTTCAGGGCTGGCGCCTCACTTTCTTTCAGGGCGTCATTTTCGCCGTGTTCCTGCTCTTCGGCCTGCGCCTTTACGAACTGCAACTGGTCAACCAGGCGGACGCCCTGCTCAGGGCCGACGAGAACCGACTGAGCGAGTTGCCGGTTGGCGCACCGCGCGGCGTCATCCTCGATCGCTTCGGCTCCCCCCTGGCGCTCAATGTCCCCGCCTTTAACGTGACCATCGTGCCGGCCCGCCTGCCCGGCGAAGCGGCGGCGGACCTGGAAATCTTCACGCGGATTTCCGCGCTGGTGGACGTGCCGCCGACGAGGGAACTGGCGGCAGGTCGCAACGTACGCAGCATCGAGGAACTGGTACTGGAAGGTGAGGGCCTGGCGCCCTTTCGACCGGTAGTCGTGGCGCAGGACATCCCGGCTGCGGCCGCGATGCAGGTCCTTGAAGAGCGTATCGGGATGCCCGGTGTGGACATAGAGATACGCGGCGTGCGTGGCTATCCCACCGGCGCCCTGACCTCCCAGATCATCGGTTATATGGGCCCCATCCCCGCCGAAGAGGCCGTTCGACTGCAGGAGCAGGGCTACAATCCCTTCTTTGACCGCATCGGCTATTCCGGCGTCGAATTCTTTATGGAAAGACAGCTGGGCGGCGTGCGCGGCTCTGTGTTGCGGGAAGTTGACGTGGCCGGCGAAGTGCTGCGTGAAATCAGCCGACGTGAACCCCTGCCCGGACAGAATATCCGCCTGACCCTCGACACGGAATTACAGGTCGCGGCCGAGGAGGCCCTGACCCGACGTATCAACCTGGTCAATGCCCAGGCCGGCCGCATCCAGACGCAGTCCGGCGTGGTGATCGCCATGCATCCGGATACAGGCGAAATCCTGGCCATGGTCAGCTGGCCGACCTATGACAACACGCGTTTCGCGCGCGCCATCGACGCGGACTATTACCTGGAGGTCCTCGACGCGGAGCAGAATCCCCTCAACAACCACGCCATCAGTTCGCTGTATCCACCCGGCTCGGTCTGGAAAATCGTGACCGCCGTGGGGGTCCTGGAAGAGGACGTCATCACGCCCCAGACTGCGATTTTCAACCCGGGTTCCCTGACCCTGCCGAATCGCTACGCGCCCAACGACGAGGCCCAGGCGCAGACTTTCTTCGACTGGAAACGGGACGGCTTCGGTCTGCTCAACATCGTCGGCGCGCTGGCCAACAGTTCCGACGTGTTTTTCTATCAGGTGGGCGGAGGCAACCCGGACCTCAGCCCGCTGACCCTGAAAGAGGGCGGTCTGGGCATCACGGACCTGTTTCGCTATGCAACGGCGATGGGCATCGGCAGCGAGCTGGGAGTGGAGTTGCCTGGCGAACTGGCGGGCATCATGCCCGACCCGGACTGGAAGCGCCGCACCCATGGCGAGAACTGGTCGACGGGCGATACCTACAACGCCGCCTTTGGCCAGGGTTTCGTCAACGTTACGCCCCTGCAACTCATCTCGACTGTCGCCGCCGTCGTCAACGGCGGCACCCTGTGGCAACCGACGATCGTAAGCAGTTTTCTGGACGCGGAAGGCGCCGTCCTGCGCTCCTTCCAGCCCCAGGCGCTGCGGCATCTGGTGCTGGATGAAGTCCCGGAGGGCGAGCGCCTGACCCTGACCCAGATCGAGGACATGATCATGAAGGGGCCGGCGAGCCTGGCCTGCACCTGCGAGCAGGACAGTGGCTTTTACAACGCGGCCCGTTGCGATCCGGATACCTACGTCAACACCGTCGATATCAACCCGGACCCCTTTCTGGAGGAGTTGCGCGAGTATCGCGTGCACATTCCGCTCAACTACCCCTTCAACGGCCGCGTCTGCAATGCCCTGCGTTTTGACGATCGCTATCAACCTCCCTTTGTGGACGCCGGCGTACTGGACATCGTCCACGAAGGGTTGCGCGGCGCGGTGACCTATGGCACAGCCACGCCAGCCGACCTGCCGATCATCAACGTGGCGGGCAAGACCGGCACGGCGGAGTATTGCGATGACATCGCGCGGCCGCTGGGCCTTTGCATTCAGGGCAGCTGGCCGGCGCACGCCTGGTTCACCGCCTATGCGCCGGCGGACGACCCGCAAATCCTGATCATTTCCTTTGTGTACAACGGCGGGGAGGGGTCACTGGTGGCCCTGCCCATTGTCGTTGAAACGCTGGAAGCCTGGTTGCGTCTGCAAAACCAGCGAGGCGGAGTGCTGGCATTTCCTCCCGCCGGGGCATGACCCTGAAGGCCCCGCGTCTGGAGGGGGACCTGATGCCGCGTCTCCGCCACTGGGCTCCCGCGCTCACTGGCGCTGCGTTCTCACTCGTTGTTTTTCTTTTTCCCGGGGAGACGCCCGTTTTGCGCGCCTGCGGCATGGCCCTGGTCATAGTGGCCATGGCGATGTCGCTGCGCCGCTTTGGCGCTGCGCTGGCGCTCTGCGGCAGTCTGGTGCTGGCCTTCAGCCCGGCATTCTGGACCCAGACGGGCGGCGCTTCCCGACTGGACCTTCTGCCGCTGCTGTTGCTGGCATTGCTGGCGGCCCTGGTGGCCCTGCTGCTCCTGCGCCGGCAAGGCAGCCTGCTGCTGGCGGCGGTGGTCGCCCTGGCGCTCTTTTCGCTGGTGTTCTGGTGGCAGCAGGGACAGACCGAAAGCCTGAGATTGACGGCCCTGGCCAGTGCCTGGCTGCTGCTGCTGCTGCTCGATCTCCTGCAGCGCTCCCTGCCGCATCCCGCTGACGCGGGGATCCGGCCGCCCGAGGCAAGCCATGCCTGGGCCATTCTTATTCTGCTGGTCATCGGCATTGTCAACACGAGCTTGTTCGTGCTCTTCGTTCCGGCAGTCTGCAGTGCGCTCATTTTGTCGAAAGTGCGTCTTTCGCGCGCGTTCTGGACGCTTTTTCTGCTCGCCTGCCTGTTTGGACTGTCCGGCATCGAATCGCGCTATCTCAGCTCGGAGTGGTGGCTTTACCCGGCGGCGCAGGCGACGGGGGAAGGGCTGGTGCTCCCCTGGCTGCTGGCCGATGGCTGGCGCGAGGCGGCGCGCTGGTTGACCCTGCTGGAGATTGTGCGCGATCAGTTGAGCATTCCGGGAAGTTTGCTGGCGCTGTTCGGCCTGTCGCGGCTGTCTCGCTGGTACCCGGCCACCGGCATCGTCACCCTGCTGGCCTGGGGCTGTTGGGCACTTTTTGGTCTGGTCTACTTTGGGCGGGACATTGCCGTGCTGCTGTTGCCGCTGCACATGATTGGCATCATCTGGATGACCGTCGCCGTCCACGCGATTCGCGACTGGTCCGAACGCCTGGCGCCGGGCTTCGCGTTCAGTCCCGGCCGGGTCGTCACCGGGTTCTACGCCCTGTTGCCCCTTTGGCTGCTGCTGCAACATCTGATCGTTGAATAGCATTCGTTAATGCTGGCGTGTATAATTCCGCTGTCCTGAAGGCAATTTGATGACCGGCATGGACGCCGTGCCTGACGGAGGGACGATGGAAGGCAATTCCTTCACAATCAAGGGAGTGCGGGAAGGTCTGTTAATTCAGATCGACCCTGCCGTCGAGTGGACGGCGACGACTGGCGAACTCGCTGCTCACCTTGATGAACAGGGCAGGTTCTATGAGGGCGGGCGTATCATTCTGGAAGTCGGGGAACGGCCGGTCCCCAAATACGAACTTACCTCACTGAAGGCCCTGCTGGAACGTCGGAGGCTTTCCCTGTGGGCGGTGTTGAGCAAGAGCGAGACCACGCGCAATTCCACGGAAGCGCTGGACATTCGCACCAGCGCCGGTCCGGCGCTGGCCGGTCTCGTGGAGGAAGAGGAAGACGAGCCCGAGTCCAGCGCCGAAGACAATTCGGGTTCGGGCGGCATTCTTGTCCGGCACACGATTCGCTCCGGCCGCGTGGTGCGCGGTGACGGGCACGTTGTGGTCTACGGGGACATCAACCCGGGCGCCGAGGTCATCGCGGCCGGAGACGTCATGGTGTGGGGTCACCTGCGCGGCATCGTGCACGCCGGCGCCAATGGAGACGAGGATTCGGTCGTCTGTGCGCTGGACATGGCGCCGATGCAACTGCGCATTGCCGGTTTGGTGGCGACGTCGCCGGCGGACAACTCGCAGGCGCCTACGCCGGAAGTCGCCCTCGTTCGTGACGGCAGGATACAGGTAGAGAGTTGGTAATGGCGGGAGACAATGGCATGGGGGGGAAGATTGTCACCATCACCTCGGGCAAGGGAGGTGTTGGCAAGACCACAGCCACTGCCAACATAGGGGTCGCGCTGGCCCAACTGGGCAAGCGCGTCGTGCTCATCGATGCAGACATCGGCCTGCGCAACCTGGACGTGGTGATGGGCCTGGAAAACCGCATCGTCTACAATCTGGTGGACGTGGCCGAGGGCCGCTGCAAGTTGCGCCAGGCGATGATTAAGCACAAGTTGTTGCCGGACCTGCATTTGATCCCGGCATCACAGACCCGCGACAAGTCGGCAGTCAGCCAGTCGGACATGATCCAGGTCTCGGACTGGCTGCGGCCAGAGGTGGATTTTGTGCTGATTGACTCGCCCGCAGGCATCGAACGTGGCTTCCGCAACGCCATCGCGCCGGCTGATGAAGTGCTGATTGTGACCAACCCGGAAGTTTCCGCCGTGCGCGATGCGGACCGCATCATCGGGCTGCTGGAAGCCGCCGGCAAGGGGCCGGGCAAACTGGTGTTGAATCGCATTCGACAGGACATGGTACACAAGGGTGAGATGCTGTCGGCCGATGACGTCACCGACATTCTCGCCATCAAGATGATCGGCATTGTTCCGGAAGACCAGTTCGTCGTGCCCGCCTCAAACAAGGGCGTGCCGGTCGTATTGAACGAAGAATCCCGGGCAGGACTGGCCTATCACAACATTGCACGCCGTCTCAACGGCGAAAACGTCCCCTTCCTCCCGCTCGAAGAAGAAGACGGGTTTCTCAGAAAGCTGACCCGTTTGTTTTCCGGTGGAAACCAGCTTCTGAAGCAGGGTTAACTATGGCAGGACTACTGGAACGTTTGGGGCTCCTGAAGCGGGCAGGGCGAGGGGGCAGCGCAGCAAGCGCGAAGGAACGTCTGCACTTTGTCCTGCTGCATGACCGCATCGATCTCTCGCCGGAAGAACTGGACCGCATGAAGCAAGAGATCCTCGAGGTCATTTCCCGCTACGTCGCTGTGGAGAGCGACCGCGTGGATTTCGCGCTGGAGCACCGACGGCGGGACAATTTAATCGTGGCCGAAGTGCCCTTTTCCAAACAGAAGACCGGCGCCGGGCAGGTGGGTAGTGAAACCGGTTGAACCCTGACGCCCCATTTGTGATACCCTGATTCCAGGCTCGCTACGGCACTGCTTTTCTGCGCCTTGAATGACACATGATCGCCACGGGCAGTATCTGGCAACGTTTCGATTACCTGCTGTTCAGCGTCTCCCTGCTGCTGATTCTCTTCGGCATTCTGATGATCGGCAGCGCCACCCAGGACGCAATCGACCCGACCCTGATCGCGCGCGTGCCGGACCAGATTCGTTTTGCCCTGCTGGGGCTGATGCTCATGGCCGGACTGTCGCTGCTGGACTACCGTTTGCTGGCCGGTCTGCATCTCTGGCTGTATCTCCTCATGCTGAGCCTGTTGGTGATGGTCTTTTACTTTGGCGTGGAAGGCGTGGCCGGCGCCCAGCGCTGGATCAACATCGGCATTCGCATTCAGCCATCCGAAGTCGCCAAGTTGTTGATCATCATCACGCTGGGCCACTTTCTCGCAAGTCGCTACCAGCGCATCGGCCATTTGCCCAATATCGTGCTCTCGCTGCTGCACATCGGCCTGCCGGCGGCGTTGATTCTCATCCAGCCCGACCTCGGTATGGTCACCGTGCTGATGGCGATCTGGTTTACCATGATCTGGGGAGCCGGGCTGCCCTTGCGCTATCTGGTCACCTTCATGCTTATTCTGTCCCTGCTGGGGGGACTGGTGCTGCTGCAGGCCCTTGACGTCATCGAAGGGCCCCTGGAAGGTTACCAGGTGCAACGCATTTCGACATTCATCGATCCGACCAGCGACGAAGACGCCTATTTCAACATCAACCAGGCGCTGATCAGCGTGGGGTCGGGCGGCCTGTTGGGGAAGGGCTACCTGGTCGGGACGCAGAACAAGGGGCGTTTCCTGCGCGTGCGCCATACCGACTTTATTTTCAGCGTCATAGCGGAAGAGTTTGGATTCATCGGCAGTCTGGTGACCCTGGGCCTGATCGGCATTGTGCTGATGCGAATCCTGCGTGGCGCGCGCCTGGCCGTCGATGCCTTTGGCAGTCTGCTTTGTTATGGCGTGGCGGCCTTTATCTTTTTCCAGACGGTGACCTCGATCGGCATGAACCTGGCGCTTGTGCCGGTGACCGGTCTGACCCTGCCATTCATCAGTTCGGGGGGGACTTCGCTGCTGTCCA
The DNA here is from genome assembly GCA_034428275.1 of Anaerolineae bacterium. Taxonomy (GTDB): domain Bacteria; phylum Chloroflexota; class Anaerolineae; order Aggregatilineales; family Phototrophicaceae; genus JAGWBD01. The sequence goes on along the minus strand of DAOUIB010000015.1, from coordinate 8,870 downwards.
CGATGGCGGGCATAGGCCTGACACAGAGCGTCATTGCGCGCCGCCGCCGCGTCAGTTGAAAGCCCTTCATTTCGCTACCCGAGCACACAGGAGACCTGATGTCCCCAGCCCGACCCGTACGGGTCCGCTTCGCGCCCAGCCCGACCGGCCCGTTGCATATTGGCGGCCTGCGCACGGCCCTTTTCAACTGGCTCTACGCCCGTCACCATGGCGGGCGCTTCATCCTTCGTCTGGAAGATACGGACCAGCGCCGACTGGTAAGCGGGTCGGCCGAACACATCATGGCCATGCTGCGTCACTACGGCCTCGATTACGATGAGGGACCTGATATTGGCGGCGCTTTCGGCCCTTACGTCCAGTCCGAACGACGCGAGCGGCATGTCCGGCGGGCGCAGTGGTTGGTGCAGGAGGGCGCGGCCTATCCCTGTTATTGCAGCGCGGAACGTCTGAAGGCCGTCAACGCGGAAAAGCGCAGCCGGGGGGAGGCCAGCGGTTACGACCGGCACTGCCGCGATCTCTCGGTGGCGCAGCGGGCCGAACTGGAAGCTGCCGGCGCCACGCCGGTGATTCGCTTTCGTATGCCGCTGGAAGGCCAGACTGTCGTGCGGGACGCCATTCGGGGCGAATTGCGCTTCGACAATTCGAAGTTGCAGGATGCCGTCCTGCTCAAGTCCGACGGCTTCCCGACCTATCATCTGGCCCATCTGGTTGACGATCAGGACATGCAGATTTCGCATGTGATGCGTTCCAGCGAATGGTTGCCCTCGCTGCCGCTGCACTGGCAACTGTGGCAGGCCTTCGGCCAGGAAAAGCCCCTCTACGTGCATTTGCCGGTGCTGCTGAATCCGAACGGCAAGGGCAAGTTGAGCAAACGTCATGCCGGTTTCACGCAGAATGGCAGGCAGGTGCTGGTGCTGGCGCAAGAATTCATCGATGCCGGTTATCTGCCGGAATCCGTGGGCAACTTCCTGACCAACGTCGGCTGGAGCATGCCCGACGAGCGCGAGTTCTTCCCCGTCGAAGCGGCGATCGAAGACTTTGACCTCGGCCGGGTCAATCCGGCCGACAGCGTCTTCCCCGTGGAAAAGCTGGACTGGCTGAACGGCATGTGGATACGGGAACTGTCGGCCGTCGACCTGGCGCAGCGCGTGCGCCCGCTGCTGCATCAGGCCGGCCTCGAAGTCGACGACGCGCTGCTGCGCGAGGTCGTTCCGCTGATGCGGGAGCGAATGCGCTCGCTGCACGACTTCGCGGCCATGGCCGGTTTTTTCTTCAGCGACAGCTTCGCTGGCCCGGAGGTCGACGCGATCATTCAGCGCAGAATGGATGCCGCGGGTACGCTGCGGGCCCTGCAGGCAGCGCGCCGGCGACTGGAGCCACTGGAGCGGGTCGAGTGCGCCGCCCTGGAAGCGGACATGCGGGCCCTGGCGCAGGAACTGGGCATCAAGGTCGGCCAGCTCTTCGGCAGTTTGCGCGTCGCCGTGACGGGACAGCGCGTGTCCCCGCCGCTCTTTGAAACGATGGAGATCCTCGGCCTGGAGACCTGCCTGAAACGCATCGACCTGGCGATCGCCGCCTTGCAGCGTCAGGCTTGACAGCCCTGCGGCGCTGTGCCAGGATTGCCGCCAGGTGGGAGATAGTTCAACGGCAGAACGACGGGTTCTGGCCCCGTAAATCCTGGTTCGAATCCAGGTCTCCCAGCAGATGGCGGTGGCCGCGGGCCGCCGCTTTTTGTGTTCCCGTTCCGCTCTGGTATGCGGGCGCCGGGCCATGCTAGAATGGCGGGCAGATGGGAGATAGTTCAACGGCAGAACACCGGTCTTTGGAACCGGGAATCCTGGTTCGAATCCAGGTCTCCCAGTAAATCGTCACAACAACATTCACTTTTCCCGTGCAGGAGAATGACCAGGCATATGAGCGACCCTGACAAGGCAGCTGTCGCCGACGCTGCAAGGGAGCGCGCGGACTTCATCCGCGAGGCAATCGCCGCGGACCTGGAGGCCGGCCGCTACTCTACCGTTCACACGCGCTTCCCGCCCGAGCCCAACGGCTATCCGCACATTGGGCACGCCAAGGCCATCTGGATCAACTTCAGCATCGCCGCGGAGTTTGGCGGCGTCTGCAACCTGCGCTTCGATGACACCAACCCGGTGCGGGAAGAGCAGGAATACATCGACGCCATCATGGAGGACATCCGCTGGCTGGGCTATGACTGGGGCGAGCGCCTGTTCTTCGCCTCGGACTACTTTGACCAGCTCTACGAATGGGCGCTGCAGTTGATCCGCGACGGACTGGCTTACGTGGATGAACTGGGCCAGGACGAGATTCGGGAATACCGCGGCACCCTGACCGAAGCGGGTCGCAACAGCCCCTGGCGCGATCGACCGGTGGCGGAAAACCTGACCAGGTTCGAAGGCATGAAACGGGGCGATTACCCCGAGGGCGCCTGTGTGCTGCGCGCGAAGATCGACATGGCCTCGCCGAATATCAACCTGCGCGATCCGGTGCTTTATCGCATTCTCCATGCCGAACATCCGCGCACCGGCGATCGCTGGTGCATTTACCCCATGTACGACTTCGCGCACGGCCAGTCGGATTCGATCGAGGGCATCACCCACTCCCTCTGTTCGCTGGAATACGAAGACCATCGCCCGCTCTATGACTGGCTGCTGGAAGCGCTGGGCATCTTCCGGCCGCGGCAAATCGAGTTCGCCCGCCTCAACCTCGATCACACGATCGTCCAGAAACGCAAGCTGCGTCTGCTGGTGGAGCAGGGGCATTTGAAGGGCTGGGATGACCCGCGCATGCCCACCCTGCGTGGCATGCGGCGACGCGGCTACGCGCCGGAGGCGATTCGCGAGTTTTGCGCCGCCACCGGCATTGGCAAACGCAACAACCTCATCGAGATCGAAATGCTGGAACACTTCCAGCGCCAGTACCTGAACCGACACTCGCCGCGCGTCATGGCCGTGCTGGACCCGCTGCGGGTGGTCATCGAAAACTACCCGGAAGGCCAGGTGGAGTGGATGACGGCGGTCAACAACCCGGAGGATGAGACGGCCGGAACGCGGGAGGTCCCCTTTTCGCGGGAGATTTACATCGAACGCGAGGACTTCATGCTGGACCCGCCGCGCAAGTTTTACCGTCTGGCGCCGGGGCGTGAAGTGCGTCTGCGCAGCGCCTGGCTGCTGACCTGTCGCGACGTTGTGTATGACGCACAGGGCGAGATCCGTGAGTTGCGTTGCACCATTGACCCCGACTCGCGCGGCGGCAACGCCCCGGACGGTCGCCGCGTGCGCGCCACGTTGCACTGGGTGTCGGCGGCGCAGGCCCTGCCCGCCGAAGTGCGGCTTTACGACAAGCTGTTCAGCGTACGAAACCCCGGTGAAGGGAGCGACGGACTCGACCCCGCCGCGCAACTCAATCCTGACTCGTTGCAGGTGTTGACGGAGGCGCTGGTTGAACCTTCCCTTGGGAAGGCGAAGGCCGGCATGCGCTACCAGTTCGAGCGAATCGGCTACTTCGCCGTGGACCCGGATTCAAGACCCGGCCACCTGGTGTTCAATCGCAGCGTGACCCTGCGCGACCAGTGGGCCAGACTGCAACGGCGTCGCCAGCGTTAGACGCTACGGACCGCCCGTCAACCGGGAGTTCCAGTCAGGCACTTTCGCGGTATACGGCTTCGTAGTCTTCCGGCGGATTTTCGCGCCACAGGGACGGGTCTTCCTCGTCGTAGCGCATGGACGCCATGATGACCAGGTCGGCCCACTGGTTGAAGGCGCGGTCGCTGCCGTTGTAGATCAGGCGCAGGCGACGGGGCAACCACAGCCACATATAGGACAGGCGACGGCGCTCGTAGCGTGAGGTGCGCGCCCGCAACTGATGGTACCAGCGCGGGTAGTGCAGAAAGATATCCGGATGCTCGCGGGCGAATTCCGGATGGTTGCGCGCCAGAAAGGCCAGCATCAGCAGCGCCAGGCCGGGCAGCCCCGTTGGCAGAAAGATGCTCGCGCTTTCAACCAGCAGAGCCGTCAGGCTGATGACCAGTACGCCGGACCAGAGCAAGAGGGCAGGCAGGGGGTAATACAACTCCTCATCCCCGCCGTACTTCTCAAAGGTGCGCAGGATGGGCCCCTTGAGCATCCCGGTCATGATCAGCCCGATGCGCAGGAAAAAGGCGATACTGACCAGCACCGGGATGAACATGATGTTCATGATTTCCTCCGGTTCCAGCGTACCCCTTTCGCTGGCGGACGGCAATTGTCAAACATCCTGCCTTGCGGCGGGGCGGGAAGAGGCTGTGCTATAGTATCCGCCCGCCGGTCAGGAATGCGTTTGGATATGGATGGGGACAGGCCGCCCGCCACTATAGGGCCCGGACCGCGCACCGCCTGCATTGAAGAGTTGACCGCGCAGCGCATCGCCGAGACCCTGATCGCCTTTGCCAACAGCGATGGCGGCAGTCTGTTGTTTGGCGCGCGTCCCGACGGAGAACCGGCGGATACGACTATCACGCGGGAAGCGCTGGACAGCGCACTGGGGGAAGCCCAGGGACTTTGCGATCCGCCCGTCATGACCGGCGACACTGCGCTGATCGCGCTGGCGGAAGCGCGCACCGCCTGGCGCCTTGAAGTGCCCCGCAGTCTGGACATGCATTCCCTGGTGGACGGGCGCGTACTGGTGCGCAGCGGGGGTTGCAACCGACCGCTGGGCGGCCGCGAGATTCAACGTTTGGGCAGCGCCCGCAACATCGGCGACTTCGAAAATGAAGCCGTGCCGGGCGCCAGTCGCAGCGATTTCAACGAAGAAATGATCGCCGCCTATCTTGAACGCCGCGCTCTGCGCCTGCGCCAGCCGGAAGGCGAGGCCAGCGACTCCCTGTTGCAGGAAATCGGCGCCCTGGACGCTGTGGGGCAGCCCACGGTCACCGGCGTGCTGCTGTTCTGCGAGCGACCGCAGCGCTGGTTGCCGCAAAGCGGGATGGTCTTCGTGCGTTTCGCCGGGGCCACGCCCCGCGGCGAGGACGGACTGGCGGGCTACATTCGGCGGGAAGAGCTGTCCGGCCCCCTGCCGCGCATGGTGGAGGCGGCCTGGAATCTGGTCTGGAGCGAGATGGCCGTCAGCGCCGTCGTCAAGGACCTGGAGCGGGAGGAAACCCTGGAGTACCCGCGCTTTGCCGTGCGCGAGGCCATCGTCAACGCAGTCGGTCACCGCGACTATCGCATGAAAGGCCGGCGCATCGAGATTCGCATGTTCGCCGATCGCCTGGAGGTGGTGTCGCCGGGCGGGCTGCCGGGATTCATCACCATCGAAAACTTCGTCGGCGAGCATTTCAGCCGCAACCCCCGCATCGTCAGCGGGCTGTTTCAGTGGGGCTTGATCGAAGAGTTGGGCTTGGGCATCGATCGCATGCTGGAGGTCATGGAAAAGGCCGGGCACGAGCCGCCGGTCTTCGATGCCCAGCCCTACAGTTTCTCGGTGACCCTGCGCAACGCCAGGCAACAGGCGCCGGCGCCGGAATGGGTGGCCAATGTCAACCCGCGCCAGCAGCGCGCCCTGCAATACCTGCAAAGAAATGGTTCCATCACCAACCGCGAGTTTCGCTCCTGTTGCGAGGGCGTCTCATCGGAAACCTTGCGGCTGGACCTGGTGGACCTGGTGGAGCAGGGCATCCTGCTCAAGGTGGGCACGAAAAAGGGCACCTACTACATTTTGAAGCAGGCCGAAGCAAGAGACCACTGATTTCGACAACTGAACAGGCTGAGGCGTGTTGCTGGCGGGGTACTAGTCGCGCCGGGGCTGCCGCCGTTCCTTAAGCCGGGCGGCCCGGCCGCGGCGCTCGCGCAGGTAATAGAGTTGTTTCCGGCGGACTTTGGCGTGACGCAGAATCTCGATTTTCTCGATGCGCGGGCTTTTCAGCAGGAAGGTGCGTTCCACGCCGACGCCATGGCTGGCGATACGCCGAACGGTGAAATTGGCATCGTTGCCGCCGCCCCGCAGGCGGATGATCACGCCCTGGAAGACCTGGATGCGTTCCCTGTCGCCTTCCACAATTTGCAGATGTACGCGCACCGTATCGCCCGACGACAGTTTCGGGTGATCCCGCATTGGCGTTTGTGCGACCAGTTCGTCAAGCAGATTGGTCATGCGGTCTTTCCCCGGCGCATCGGCCCACGTTCATCCTGGTTGGCGGCGCGCAGTATACATGCCGCCGCCAGGCGCAACAAGGGTCTGTCAACTCAGGGAATGTAGATCTGCTGGCCGACGCGTATCAGGGCGGGGTCCGGAATGCAGTTCGCCTGGGCCAGCTGGTCGACGTCGAGACCGTAGTTGAGGGCGATGCGGAACAGGTTTTCGCCAGTCTGGACCGTATGCACGAGGCGATACTCGGCCGGCGTGCAACCCTCGCCCGGCGCTTCGCCCTGCCGGTACCCGGTCGAACCGCAGCCGGGAATAATCAACTCGTTGCCAATGTGAATGAGTTCCACGTTGGCAAGATTGTTGGCCTGCTGGATTGCGGCCACCGTCACGCCGTAGAGAGTCGCGATGTAGCTGAGGCCGACGTCACTGGCCTGCACCACGTGAATGCAATCGTCTCCCTGCTGACCGGTCCCGTCTTCGCCCTCGACCGTGGCTGGCGGAACAGCCGGAGTCACCGGGGAGGCCGGTTCGCCCGTCGCCTGTCCGCCCGCGTCAATGGCAGCCTGTGTTTGGGTCGCCCGGGCAATGATGGCGGTCGCCGTCAGATTGAGCGGGTCGATGTCCTGCAGGGGAGGTTGAACTGGTTCAGGCGTTTCGGAGGGGCCGGGGTCGACGGCGGCCACAGCCGTAATCGGCACGTTGGCGGCGGAAGGCGTAAAGGTCGCGACGACGGAAGGCAATTGTGAATCCTGTGGCGCGGGCTCGTTGGCGCTCTGGTAACAACCGGCCAGCAGAGCTACCAGCGCGAGGCCGATGCATCCTGCCAGACGAAGACCTGCACTGCGCATGGCCAGCAACCTTTCGCGACATCCTCTCAGATTCTAGCATCAGGGCCAAATTCAGGCAACCGGAGCGGCCGGCAGCATTCCGGGCCGCGTGACCAGCAGCAGGAACAGACCAAAAGCGATGCGATACCAGCCGAATGGCGCCAGACTGTGCCTGCTGACGAATCGCAACAGCCAGACGATCGCCAGCCAGGCCACGACGGCGGATACGGCGCAACCCAGCAACAAAACTCCCAGTTCTGCCGTGCTGGCGCGGCCGGCAACGTCCAGCAGTTCGTAAAGGGTGGCGCTGCCGAGCAGGGGGATTGCCAGCCAGAAGGATAAACGGGTGGCGCTGCTGCGATCGAGGCCGACTCGCATGGCGCCTACGATTGTGGCGGCTGAGCGGGAAACGCCGGGAATCAGCGCCAGGGTCTGCACACAGCCGATGAACAGGGCCTGTCGCAGGGACAAATGCCTTTCGGCGTCCCTGGTCTGCGGCCGTGGCAGTCGATCGGTGAAAAGCAATACGATTCCGCCGGTCAGCAAGGCCAGCGCGACGACAGTGGGTGAAAACAAGGTCTGTATGATCCAGTCCCGCAGCAGCAGTCCGGTAATGCCTGCGGGCAAACTGGCCACCAGGATGCCGGCCCAGAAGTGTCTCGCCTGTGGATCGTTGCGCATCGCCCACAGGCTGGATGCCAGGTCGCGGCCGTAGTGCAGCAGCAGGGCCAGCACGGCGCCCGCCTGAATCGTGATTTCAAAGCTGCCGCGCAGCGCCGGGGAAAGCTCCAGCACGGTAGCGCCGACGATCAGATGTCCGGTTGAGGAGATGGGCAGAAACTCGCTCACGCCCTCAAGGATGCCGAGGAGAATCGCGGCCAGCACATCGCTCGCATCAATGCTCACAGGCGGCTGGCCAGCGCCAGGCCCAATAACACGCCGGCGAGACAAAGCAGGTTATTGCCGAGGACGTTGCCCGCCATCGCCAGCCACTGGCCTTCGCGCGCCAGCGCAACGCTCTCGTAGGCGAAGGTCGAAAAAGTGGTGAAGGCCCCGCAAAAGCCAACACTGACAAAGAGACGGACCTGCGGCGCGAGAATGCCCTGTCGCAGCGACCAGCCGAGAAAGAACGCCAGCAGAAAGGAGCCGGTGACGTTGATGACCATGGTGCTGACAGGGTTGGAAAGGCCCAGGCGACTGACGACCCAGACGCCGAACAGATGGCGGGAACAGGCGCCCAGCAGACCGCCCGCGCCTATGCTGACCAGAGTGGATGCCTGCATGCGCCCAGCATAGCCGGGCGTGTAACCTGCTTCAATGCCACGTACTTGCGTGGTATGCGCTTCTGCTGCCAGAATGGGCGAGTCCTGCCGTGTGGAAACCGCATGCGAACCTACTGGCGCCTGTTGCGCGACAACCCGGATTTCGCCCGTCTGTGGCTGGCGCAGGTCGTCAGCCTGCTGGGCGACTGGTTCAACACGATAGTTCTGGCCGTGCTGGTTGAGGAATACAGCGGCGGTTCCGGCCTTGCCGTCAGTCTGTTCCTGCTGGCGCGCTTTGTGCCACCGATGTTGGTCGGCCCCTGGGCCGGCGTACTGATCGACCGGCTTGATCGCAAGCGACTTCTCATCATGAGTGATGTCCTGCGCGCAGTGGTCGTGCTGCTGCTCTTGCTGGCCGACGGGCCGCAGTTGCTGTGGCTGGTCTATCTGCTGACGGCGCTGCAGTTCACCCTGTCGGCCTTTTTCGAGCCGGGACGCAATGCCCTGCTGCCCTCCCTGCTGCCGCGGGAGGGTCTGGTGCTGGCCAACACGCTGGGTAGCGTGACCTGGTCGGCCATGTTGGCGGGCGGGGCCATCGCCGGCGGCCTGGTGGCGGCGCAACTGGGGACGCAGGCGGCCT
>DAOUIB010000014.1:0-3602 GCA_034428275.1 Anaerolineae bacterium | reverse complement strand
TGGCTGGCGGCCCTGCCGTTGCTGCCGCTCATCCGTGCGACGGGCGACGTGGCCAAGATGATCGGCTGGCCGCTCGGCCTCTGGCAGCGGCGACGGTCGAATCCGCCGCGCTGGCGCTGAAACAGGCTTGTCCGGAAAAAGCCAATGAGGCGGGCGACAAGGTATGTCGTCCCTGCGGGATGTTTCGGGCTGGAGCCCTCGCGGCCCCTACACCACGCATTGTAGGGGCGGCTTATCAAGTCGCCCGCAACCGCCCGCACTTCACGTACTGTCAAGGTAGATCAGGTCGCGGGTTGCACGGCGCGGGTGGCCGGATGCACCAGCAGCACGGCGATACCGGCCAGTACCACCAGCGCGGTGACCAGGTAGGGCAGGAAGGGGCTTACGCTGTACAGGCCGGTGCCCAGCGCCGGCCCGACGAGGAAACCATAGCCCGGCATGGAGCTCGCCAGGCCGGCCGCCGCGCCCTGCTCACGCTGCTCGACGGTGAAGGTGATGGCGCTGCGGAATCCCGGCTGCACCATCCCGATGCCCAGGCCCAGCAGCACCATCGCCAGCAGCAAGTGCAGCAGACTTGCCGAGAAGGCCATCAACAGCAGCGCGGCCAGCATCAGCGGCATCCCCACCCACAGCAGTTTCATCGGCGACGGGCGGAACACCTGAATCAGGACCAGGCGCGTGAACAACAGGGCGACGCCGCTGCCCATCACCACCAGCCCCGTCTGGCGCGTGGTCTCGATGGCGTCCAGGCCGAAGCGGTCCTGCACCAGAAAGCCAATGGTGAACTGCACCATCGAGAGCACCAGCAGGGCGCAGAAGCCGACCATCAGAAAGGGGAGCAGGCGTCCGTCGAACATACCCAGTTTCGGCGCGCTCTCGCCCTGCACCAGGACGGGGCGTACGGCCGGCAGAAAACGCCAGACCAGCAACACGCCCAGCAGCGGGCTCAGCGCCGCCAGGAAGAGGGGCGCCACCAGACCCAGCCCCACGCTCACCACCAGCGCGCCGAGGGCGGGCCCCATGATGTTGCCCATACCCACCGACGAGGTCAGGATGCCCATCGCCCGCGTGCGTTGCCGGCCCGTACTGACGTCCGCGACGTAGGCCTGTGCGGCCGGGATGGACGCCGAGAACAGCGCGCCCACCATCAGGCGCGACCCGACCAGCAGCAGCCAGGTCAGCATGATGCTGGCGAAGACTCCGTCCAGACCCGCCTGCATCACCGCGGCGAAAGCGCCCGAACCCAGCGCGTAACCCGCCAGGCCGATCATGATGACGGGTTTGCGCCCGCGCCTGTCGCTGTAACGTCCCCACCAGGTGCTGCATACGATCCACGCGATGGAGGACAGCGACAGCATCAGGCCGCCCTGCAGTTCGCTCATGCCCAGCTGGCGCATCAGCGAGGGCAGCACCGGCGCCAGCACGGAATAGCCGAGGTTGGCGCTGAAAAGCGCGCAAAACAGAACCCAGGCGTATCTCACGGATGTCTCACAGACTGTGGCCTTGCCAGTGGCATACCGTCAATGATAGCGCCTCTAGCCAGGCGACCCTGGGTCCAATCGCGCTATTGGTCTGTAGCGGGCTGAATCAGATCGCGGATTGCAAAAGGGAAACAGGTTTCGGCAAGAGGCTTTCTCATCTGGCGGGTTACCGCCGCCCTCACCCCAAACCCTTTCCCGCTCAGTCGCGGGAGCCCTTCCCTCAGGGAGAGGGGCTTTAACTGCCATGTTCGCACAAGAATTTCATGTCTCGTGAATCGCTTCGCCCTTGCAACTCTCCCCCTCTCCCGCCGAACAGGGCTCCCGCGACCGGGCAGATAGACTCCCCCTCTCCCGGCGGGAGAGGGGGTTGGGGGGTGAGGGCTCCCGCGACTGAGCGGGAAAGGGGTCGGGGGAGGGCTCCCGTCCCCCGGGACGGGAAAAGGGCGCCCACGCCCAGGCCGTCAAAGATGGGGCGCTGCGGGCGACTTGATAAGTCGCCCGTACAATGGTTGATGCGCGGGAGAGGGGGTTGGGGGGTGAGGGCCGCAGGGCGCCCAATCAGATCGCCGGTTGCAGCGCGCGCGTGCGCGGGTGCAGGAACAGCACGCCGATGCCGGCCACGATCACCACCGAAGTCAACAGGAAGGGCAGGAAGGGGGCCAGGCCGTAGAGGGCGGTGCCCAGCGCCGGCCCGACGATGTAACTGTAGCCAGGTACCGCGCTCGCCAGACCCGCCGCCGCGCCCTGCTCATGCGGCTCCACGACGAAGGTCACCGCGCTGCGGAAGGCCGGAAACGCCATCCCGACCCCCAGGCCCATCAGTACCATCGACAGCATCAGTTGCAGCGGACCAGCCACGGCGACCAGCAGCAACACCGAGCCCAGCACCAGCGGCAGGCCCAGGCGCAGCAGCTTCAGCGGCGGCAGACGCAGGACCTGCACCAGCACCATCTGGGCGAAGAACAGCGCCACGCCGCTGACCGTCACCGCCAGGCCAGTTTGACGCGTGGTCTCAAGGGCATCCAGGCCGAAGCGGTCCTGCACCAGGAAGCCGAGCGTGTAGGGCACCACCGCCGGTACCAGCATCACGCAGAAGCCGATGACCATCAGGGGCAGCAGGCGCGCGTCGAGCACGGTCAACACAGGCGGTCGTTCGCCCTCCTTCAGCGGCGAACGGATGGACGGCAACAGCCACCATATCAGCAGCATACCGATGAGCGGCATCAGGGAAGACACGAATATCGGCGCCACCATGCTCATCCCCAGGCTCACCACCACCGCGCCCAGCGCCGGCCCCAGCATGCCGCCCAGACCGTTGGAAGCCGACAGGATGCCCATGGCGCTCACGCGTTGCCGGCCCCTGTTGACGTCGGCGATGTAGGCCTGCGCGGCCGGGCTGGCCGCTGCATACATGCCGCCCACAATCATGCGTGACCCCACCAGCAGCAACCACACCAGCGTCGCGCTGCTGAAGACTCCGTCCAGGCCGGCCTGCGTGAACAGGGCGAAGAGCACCGCGCCCAGTCCGTAGCCCGCCAGCCCGATGATGATGACCCGCTTGCGGCCCAGCTCGTCGCTGCGCCGGCCCCACCAGGGACAGAAAACGACCCACATGATGGCCGAGCAGGTCAGGATCAGCCCGCCCTGCAACGTGCTCAAACCCAGTTCGCGCGTCAGCGGCGGCAACACCGGCGCCAGTACCGAATGACCCATGTTGGCGCAAAACATGGCGGCGAAGAGTATCCAGGCGCTTTTCACAGGGGGCTCAACTCACAGGTCACGATGGCGGCGGAACATGGCGCGTATCATAGTTTTTTCAGCAGCGCGGCCTTAGGACCATTCGCCGCGATTGGACTGCAGGGCGGCCACTCAAATGGCCGGCTGCAGCGCCCGGGTACGCGGAAGCCGGGCAAGCCACGCCTGCCTGTCCTGACTGTGTGGAAGAACTCCTGTCCCACAGGACGGGAAGCGGAGCGGGTTTGGAGGGTGAGGGCCGCAGGGCGCCGCCTCAAATCGCGGGCTGCATCGCCCGGGTACGCGGAAGCAGCACAAGCACCCCGATGCCGGCCAGGATCACCACGGAGGCCAGCAAAAAGGGTGAGACCGGATTGATGCCATAGA
>DAOUIB010000013.1:0-2465 GCA_034428275.1 Anaerolineae bacterium | reverse complement strand
CCGGGTCGCTGTGGACGTCGCCGGTGTGCAGCACGAAGTCGATCGCCAGGGGCAACGCGGCGATTTCGCGCAGCAGCGCCTCGGCGCCCGGCCGCGGCAGGATTTCGGTCAGCGGCCCGCTCCACGCGGGGTCCGTCGCCAGGTGAGAGTCGCTGATGTGGACGAAGGTCAGGGGCTGCATTTAGTGTTCTCTGTGTGTATGGCCGAGTAGTCGTTCGGGTTCTACTGGCGCGCCGCGCCCGAGCCAGTCCAGACAGTATTCCTGTTCCCTGTCCGGGTTGACCCACATGATGTCACGAATTTCGCCAATTCTTCTGCTCACATTGCGAAACAAATCTCTTTCGGAGTCATTCCGGGATGCAATTGTCCTGTCTGTCGCCATTGCACCCTCAAGCAAATGAGCGTCCTTTAGCATCTCTTCCACTGAAGCTTCATCAGTGGCATGTCGGGACAATTTCTCTCTCAAACCCTGGCTTTCCACATTTCCCAAATCAATCACCAACTTCCTTGCGTGCATTCGAAATAACCACCTGTTTGAGTATCTGGAGCGATGTCGCCGCCATTCGTCCTTGATCTCGGGAGTACGCACAATGTAGTGCTCGCATGCCAACACAGTGACCAGAAATCTGTGGCAATTCGCTGCCGTCGCGTGTACTGCATCTTCGTCACCGGCAGCACCTGTGACATCCGAATCGATGACCAAACGCCTTTGTCGGGCAACAGGCACCTCACGTTACCAATTCGCGGTCGGCAACAGCATCCAGATATTTCCCCGTGATTTCCAGTTCAACGTCGCCGAAATCTTCCGGCCAGTCGCCGTAGGCCCCGTTCCTGTCAGGTTCCGCACTGTCGACTATTGTGTTGCCTTCGTCGTCACGTGAAAACCAGTGCAGCATCACTTCCTCATGATCAAGTTTTTCCTGGGCTATCAGCGTCAATACCCCCTGCAACAAAAGCGAACTGTGCGTCTCAACGACGACTCGAACGCCCCGCTTCGCTGCGTCAGCAAGCACACTTGCCAGCGCAACCTGGGCCTTCGGATGCAAGTGCATTTCAGGCTGCTCTATGTAGACCATCTGTCCCGGTTTGGCTGCAATGAGCGCAACAATGACGGGCAATACCTGTGAGACACCGATGCCAACGTCGGCAATATTGACCAGATCCTCTCGTGAATTGGCATTTGCCCCTACAGGCAAACGACCAACATGAATCTCGACACTTGCGTCATCAATCCGCACTGGTTTGACCCATTTCGTCAATCCCAAAGTGGTCAAATTGTCTTCCACCAAAAGAATGCCGTCGTCGCCTTGTTCCTTCCAACGCAACAAAACACTGGCAGCATAATCCTGAAAATGGCCAGGGTATCGGGGTCCTTGAGCGTAGGCCAAAGGATAGGAACGCAGGGGGTTTCCCCGTATTCCAGGAATGTGTATTGCATTGGCAATTGATGGTTCAAGAAAGAGGGCAGGGTTGAGAGGAGGACGCGCGTACTCGTAGCGGTATTTGTTTCCTGCTAAATCCAGGGTTTCAAACAACCCGACGTACAATAGACATCTGTCTGTAATGACTTCCCAGGAAATGTTCGAATACCGGTTGCGACTTTTTCTCAACTCTTCAGCTGGTTTGACATAGATTTCCGGTATCTGCTGCAGAATTTGATCATTGCTCATTCCTGTATGGACTTCGAAGTTTTTTGCGGGGTAATTGCTTGACATCCGGGACAATAAAAAGGACTTCGTTCCGCTATTCTCCTCAATTGAAAAGGTGTTTTTGAGTAGCACCTCTCGACCCAGGTCAATCTCCGAAAAATATCTGAAACCCGCGATGAGCAAGTGATCGGATGTCAGACTTGCTCGGGGTATTAGCTGCTCAAATTTGGTAAACCGTAAGTGTGGCCCATTGATCAGAAGCGGCCCGGGATCATAAGTCGCATCAAGCGTCTGCTTCATCATTAACATCGGCTGCATGATGCTGGACTTGCCCGAGCTGTTCGCCCCGGCGAGGATGGTCAGCGGACGGATTTCGATGATCGTCTCGTCGCGAATGGACTTGTAGCCGCCGACGGTGATCGCCGTGATGCCCTGCGGTCCCTCAGCCATGGCCGACCTCCTGAACGACCTTCAGTATACACCTGCCCCGGCCAATCTGAACCTGCGAAATCACCCCGCCCGCCCTGCCTCACGGGCGTACACGGCAGTGCCGCACGAAAGTGTCGCGTTCGGTCAGCGTGACCAGGTTGTAACTGGGCCATTGCAGCGGCTCCGGCCCGAGAGACGCCTGGCCGTACCAGGTCCGCAACTGAAACCAGCTGCCGCGTACGCTGTGATAGGGGATGCCGTCGCGCAGGGTCAGGACGCTTTCGTGGATGTGGCCGTAAATGACAAGGCGCAGGCGCTGCCGCGCCAGCAAAAGAATCTCGTGCAGCGCCTCCCCGTTGCGCAGAATCAGTTCCTCCGGCCAGGACA
>DAOUIB010000012.1:0-3057 GCA_034428275.1 Anaerolineae bacterium | reverse complement strand
GCTTCGGCTTCGGCCTGGTCGACCCGGCGCGCGACCGCATCACCCGCACGCTCAGCGCGCGCTACTACAAGGATGGTTCCGAAATCCTCATCAAACAGCGGGGCCCTAACCCGCGCCGCCTGACGCCGCGTGAGTGCGCGCGTTTGATGGGTTTTCCGGACGATTTTCTCATTCCGGTGTCGGACACCCAGGCCTACCGACAGTTCGGCAACTCGGTGGTCGTGCCGCTGGTTGAGGACATCGCCCGCGCCATGCAGATCTGGCGGGCGGCGGCCACGACCATGGCCCAAGAGGGCCTTGAGCCGGGGGTATTTGTGGCGCAGGATCCCCGCCTCGTCGGCGCGCCCTGATTTGACGCTGGCAATTGCGGGCGCGGCCTGTACAATGGGTCGTCCGTTTTGTTGACCGGGCGCGAATGGCCCGCGGAGCAGAGGGAAGAGGCAGATGGCATCCTATCACGGGCCCAAGGCGAAGGTTCAGCGCCGCTTCGGCGAGGTGCTGGTGCCGCGTCCCAAGTACCAGCGCATCCTTGAGAAGCGTCCCTATCCGCCCGGTGAGCACGGCCGCGACCGGCAGTACCGCTCCGGCCGCCGCAGCAACTACAGCCTGCAACTGGCCGAGAAGCAAAAGCTGGCCTTCATCTTCAACGTGCGCGACCGCCAGATGCGGCGCTACTTCGTGCGCGCCCGCCAGCAGAGCGGCAACACCGGCACCAACATGCTGGTATTGCTGGAACGCCGCCTCGACAACCTCGTCTTCCGCGCCGGCTTCGCGCCCACCATCTGGGCCGCGCGCCAGCTGGTCGGCCACGGCCACATCCTGGTCAACGGCCGCCGCCTCGACATCGCCTCGGCCCAGGTCCGCAGCGGCGACGTCATCTCCGTCCACGAGCGCATGCGCAAGAACGTGCACATCGCCGAGGCGCTGGAATCGCGGGGAGCGGTGCCGGAATACATGTCGCTCGACGCGGACAACTTCAGCGCGACCTTCGAGCGCGTGCCCGAGCGCAACGAGATGCCCATCCCGGTGGACGAGCAGCAGATCGTGGAGTGGTACACGCGCCTGACC
This sequence comes from Anaerolineae bacterium, assembly GCA_034428275.1. Lineage (GTDB taxonomy): Bacteria > Chloroflexota > Anaerolineae > Aggregatilineales > Phototrophicaceae > JAGWBD01. The sequence continues at coordinate 1,989 of DAOUIB010000012.1, read as the reverse complement.
TGAGGCGCAGCGATCGCGCGGCCATGCGGGCCCGGCGGCTCTTCGACAGACCCATCATCACAGCGGACACGCCCGGCGCCGACCCCCTGATGCGCCAGAACATCAACGGGCCCTGCCTCCTGCGCGTGCCGGACTGGGTTCCATCACCCCTGGGCCGCTACTATCTCTACTTCGCGCACCACGCCGGCGATCACATCCGCCTGGCACGCGCCGACGACCTGGCCGGCCCCTGGCGGGTACACCCAGGCCGCGTGCTGCAGCTGGAAGACAGCGGCTTCGAGGGCCACGTCGCCTCGCCCCACGTCCACGTCGATCATGAGCGGCGGCGCATCCATCTCTACTACCACGGCATGATGACGGCCAGGGACCGCGGGACGGTCCCGCCCGAGATCGACGAGCGCTTTTTCTACACCCAGCGCAGCCGCGTCGCGCTGTCGCGGGACGGCCTGAACTTCGAGGTGCAGCCGCAACTGATCGCGCCGGCCTATCTGCGCGTGGCCAATATCCATGGCATGGTCTACGGCATCAGCATGCCGGGCCTGCTCTGCCGCTCCGCTGATGGTCTGACGGTCTTCGAAAGCGGGCCGCTGCTCTTTGGCGACGATGCGCGTCGCGAGGACTTCTTCTTCCCGCCGGGCGCGCCCTCCATCCGTCACCTGGCCATGCACCTGGAGGGCGACAGGCTCTACGTCTTTTGCTCGCGTCAGGGCGACGCGCCCGAGCACGTCATGCTGGCCGAAGTCGACGTCAGCGAGCCGGACTGGCGTCGCTGGCGGCCGGGGCCGCTGCGCAGCCTGCTGTTGCCGGAGCGACCCTGGGAGGGCGCGGGCCTGCCGCTGGCGCCGTCGAAGCGCGGCGCGGTGCACGAGCCGGTCTGCCAGCTGCGCGATCCCTGTCCCTTCCTCGACGACGACGGCCGTCTCTATCTGCTCTACACGGTGCAGGGCGAGCAGGGTATCGCGCTGGCGGAACTGCAGGCCTGAAGGACAGCGATCGCCAGGGTCGGCACTCGTGATATTCTGGAAAGAAAACAGTCGTTTGAGGGGCCGCCATGCAAAGAGGTACGCCCGATCCACGATTACAGCGCAAGATGGCCGAGGCGCGCGCTGCCGACGTCCGCCGCGCGGTGAAGCGCGAACAGCAGGCGGAATCGCTTGGTCAACATGGTGCGGGTCGCAGGCGATGGTTGCTACGGCTTTTGTTGCTGGTTCTCGTCGCGGCTCTTGTCTATGCCTTTGTGATGTTCGCCGGGGCAGTGATCGGCGGATCCTGACGCTCCGCCAGCATGCAGACCAGCAACTGACAGTCGCCGAAACCATAATGTGACGGCGCAGGGCGGGCAGCAGGACCGTTTGCGTTGCCCTCACCTCTCGACTCCTTTCCCGTCCTGGGGGACGGCAGCCCTCCATCAGGGAGAGCGACTTTTTTCCTCAGTCTGCCATGCAAGAGCTGCTGACCATGTCCCGGGAAGGCCTCCCCCTCTCCCTGTGGGAGAGGGGGTTGGGGGGTGAGGGCGGGCAGCAGGACCGCTTGCGTTGCCCTCACCCCAGATCCTGTCCCGCGACCGAGGGGCGCCGTAGGGGCGACATATCATGTCGCCCGCCTGGTCGCCCGCGACATGAGGTCCGCGCGTGACGGTCGATTTGATAAATTGCCCCTACGCGGGAAAGGATTCGGGGTGAGGGCCGCAAAAGTCGAAAGTATGTCGCTCTTTTGCCGTCCGTCCCGCCGCCTGTTGTACACTGCCTTCAGTATCGACAGGGGAGACGACCATGCCCGTTCTTGACAACTACAGCGAATTCGCCGGCCGCCACTACGAGACCGGCACCCTGCGCGACGCCCTCGCCTGGGAGGGCGTGCGCGCCCCGCACAGCGGCGAGCCGCTCTCCGAGGCGCTGCTGCTGGGCATCAGCGGCGGTATCGCCTTCGGCTACTTCACCTTTCAGTACCAGGGCTATCCGCCGCACCTGGTGCTGCTGACGCGCAACA
>DAOUIB010000011.1:0-1556 GCA_034428275.1 Anaerolineae bacterium | reverse complement strand
TCATAACCCAGGATCAACGCGTTCAACCCGTGAAAGCCCTCCCTCAGGTTGTGCGCCAGAAAAACGTCCGGCACACCTGCCCTGATCGACGCCCGATTCAGGGGAAGGGGGATCTCTCCACTCCAGGAAAAGAACAGGGCATCGGCATGTTTGCGCACAGTCTCGTCGTCGACCTCAAGACCCATATGCGTTTTGGCGGCGACCAGGGCGTTCAGGTGTCGACCCGGCACGTGCGCATCCGAATACTGGCTGCTCCAGGCGAGGCGGGCTGCCGGTCGAAGGAAAGCGCTGAAGAAGGGGCGGTCCGCATCATGGCGATTGAAGGCCCTGGACATCGTCTGACAGCCGAGTTGAACGGCATCGCGGACGTCAACCGTATTCACCTGCAACAGACCTGTCATTGGGGCCTTCTCTGCCGGGTTATGCGACCAATTCGTCCATGTCCCGTGGCTCGCGGCGGCGAAACAGAAAAAGGCCTGCCAGCAGCGCCGCCCCGGCCCCAGGCAGCGCCAGGCCCGGCTCCGCGGCAAAGGGTCTGGTTGAATATGAAGGGCGGCAAAAAAACAGGTGCAAGCGTATTTGCTTGCACCCACTGCGGGAGCGACGGGATTCGAACCCGCGATCTCCACCTTGACAGGGTGGCATGTTAACCGCTACACTACGCCCCCTAACGACTGCCCATCATGACTCGGCATGGCCTCCGTGTCAACCCCCGCCAGCAACTGACATTGCGAATCGTTCCCGCCCAACCGGGCCCTGCTGTGCGCCTGCTGCGCCGGCTCACGATGCTTGCGATTTTGCCCTTTGTCCTCGGCCTCCCTGCAGGCCGGACTCTGGCCCAGGCCCCGTTGCTGGTCTACGCAGCAGCCTCGCTCTCCGACGTGTTCCTGGCGCTTGAAGCGGAGTTTGAACGGCTGCACCCCGATATCGACCTCGTCCTGAACCTCGCCTCGTCCTCAACGCTGGCCAACCAGTTGCTGCTGGGCGCCCGTGCCGACGTGGTTGCCAGTGCGGACGAGGCGCAAATTGCCCGCTTGCGAGACGCGGGGCTGGTCGGCGACGCGCAAATCTTTGCCCGCAATCGCCTTGCGCTGGTGGTGCCTTCCGACAATCCGGCCGGCCTCCGGACGCCTGCAGACCTTGCCAGTCCGGGCTTGCGACTTGTGTTGGCCTCTCCCGGCGTGCCCGTTCGCGGCTATTCGGACCAGGTGCTGGAGCAGCTGGAGAGGCAACAGCAGGTCGAAATGGAAGACATCCTCGCCAACGTCGTGTCGGAAGAGAGCAATGTACGCCAGGTGTTGTTCCGTATTGCCTACGGCAGTGCGGATGCCGGCTTTGTTTACCGCAGCGACATCACAGCCGAGCTGTCGGACAGGGTCGCTGTCATTCCGCTCGCCAATGAAATCAACGTACACGCCACCTATCCTGTCGCTGTGACGGCCAACAGCGACAATGAGCAGTTGGCCCGCGCTTTCATCGCCCTGCTGCTTTCGCCCACGGGCCAACGAAGCCTGCAGGACCACAGTTTCATCCCCGCGATACCGGAGGCGCCGCCC
>DAOUIB010000010.1:0-32690 GCA_034428275.1 Anaerolineae bacterium | reverse complement strand
TGTTGAAATAATTTTATGGATGAATTCAGAGACAGGATTTGCATTTGCCGACCCTGACGCCCACGCCGTCGCTGGGCCAGGTCAGCGCGGTAGACGGCCAGGGCGACAGTCAGGATGGAGCGCCGGTCGATCTGGTCGCCGTCGCCCACCAGGCCTGGGACCTGGTGCTGGAGGCCGGCTTTGAACGCGAGAGCGGACAGCCGGCAGCGCTCTACGTCGTGGACCTCACGAGCGGAAGCGCTGTCGGCTTTCACGAGCAACTGGCGTTCAGCGGCACGAGCATCCAGAAAATTAACATTCTGACCGCCCTTTTCGCCTCGCTGCAGGCGCCGCTGTCGCGCGACCTCGCCATTGACGTGGCCAACACCATGATCTGCAGCGAAAACGTGGCCACCAACCGCCTGCTGGCGCAGGTCGGCGGGGGCGACGCCTGGGCGGGAGCGGCGCAGGTCAACGCCCTGCTGGAAAGGCTTGCAATGAGCGGCAGCTACCTGCTCACGCCCTACACCATACCGGGGCAAACCCTGCAACCCCCGGCCGTGTTCCCGACGGTTCCGGCATCACTGAAAGGCGATGCCGTGGCGGAAGCCGACCCATGGAACCGGATCACCGCGCGCGACGCCGGTCAGCAACTGGCGTCGCTGTATTACTGCGCCCGCGGCGGCGACACGTCCCTGGCGGCGGCCGGTCTGGAAGGGCGCGAGTGCCGCCAGGCGCTGCTGGTGATGCGTCACAATACGGTAGACGCCCTGCTGCGGGCCGGCGTTCCGGCCGGCACGGGGGTCGCGCACAAGCATGGCTGGATCGCCGACACGCACGGCAACGCCGCTCTCTTCAGCACACCAGGCGGCGACTACGTCATCGTGCTGCTGCTGCACCGGCCGCAATGGCTGGATTTCCGGCGCTCCCTGCCGCTCATGGCGGAAGTGTCGCGCCTGGTCTACAACGCCTACAACCCGCAGGCGCCCCAGGATTCGATTCGCGAAGGGTTCATCCCCGAGGCCGCCCGTTGCGATTTCAGCGCCAGCCCCCTGATCGATGAATTACTCGTCGCACCCTGAGGCACCGGTCCCGCCGGTCGTCGGGCACAGGCGACGCAGGTAGGCCCAGGTGTAAATACCGGTGGCGTGGCCGTCATCCCAGCCCGGTTGCAAGGCATAGGAACCCACAAAATCGACCGATTCCAGTTGCCATGAACGCGCCGGCCTGAGTTCCAGCAGGTCCTTCGGATCATGGGCCGAACCCATGAAGCGGTGACCGCCGCGGCAGGCGACGCAGGGACAGGCTTCGCGCAACTGCGCCCAGGGATAATGGCAGGTCACACCGTCCTGCCAGCGGATGATCAGCGTTTGGGAATGTTTGTCGAGTGTGACAGCCAGAGGCCGCATGGGTTTCGCCTCCCACCCCGGCGCCGTTTGCAATGGTTTCCACCTTTGCTAAAATGGCAGCAAGTCATCAGATCCGAATTCGAAGGCACCGGGTTCGAATTTTTCTGGAGATTACCATGCATCGACGGGCCTGGTTATGCGTCATGCTGATCGGGGTTCTCGTCAGCGCCTGTCAGGGCCCCCCTCCGACGCAAATTGTCCTGGTGGTAACGGCCACGCCGGAGGGTTTCGCCGCCCAGGCGATTCCTGACACGGCCATTCCCCGCCCGGACCAGGCCCTGCAGACGAGCCCGACAACCAGCGCGGCAACGGCGACGTCAACGGCGCTTGCTTCGCCGGCGGTGGCGACCACCGCCACCGCTGCGCCTCTGCCGGGCACGCCCTTCGTCACGCAACCGACGCCAACCGTGCGCCAGATTCAGGTGGCCGAGCAGATCTTCGAGCGGGGCCGCATGTTCTGGTTGCAGCCGACGGGACAAATCTGGGTGCTTGTGGTCACCGGCGAAGGCAACGGGGACTGGTTCGTCTATGAAGACCTGTTTCAGGAAGGCGACCTGGAGTCCGACCCCGGCATCGTGCCGCCCGATGACTCCCTGCTACAGCCGGTCCGGGGATTCGGGCGACTTTGGCGCGACAACAGTGAGGTGCGCGAATCGCTGGGCTGGGCCACCACAGATGAATTCGGTTTCGTCACCAGCTACGAATACCACCCCACGCTGCGCTACGAAGACGGTCGCTTCGTCGCCGCGCCAGGCGAACACGTGATGTACAGCCTTTATGGCGAGGGCTTCCGCTTTATTGAGGAGAGCGGCAGCTGGCGGCTCAACTAGACCGCGCCCGGCTTTCTGCATGAATTACCCTGGTGCGTCCGTCCGGCAGGACAGGGCGGCCTTCGATGCCTGAGGCAATGCTGACCGCCCTTGCCGCCCTGGCGGCGCTGGCGCTCTTCTGGCTCGCCTGGTGGCTCTTGATTGCCAGCGAGGGGGTCTACCTGGGTCGTCCCGTGGTGGTCTGGCTTTACGATCGCTTCGCCAGCCGCTACGACGACACCAAGAATTTTCAGCCCCTCTTTGAACAGGCCTTGCTGGCCAGGCCCCTGCTGGACGAACTCGACGGTCAGCGCGCGCCGATGGTGCTTGACGTCGCCACAGGGACCGGGCGTCTGCCGCTGGCCCTGCTTGAGACTCCGGAGTTCCAGGGTCGGATCGTCGCTGCCGACCTCAGCCGCGGCATGCTGGGCGTTGCGGCGCGCAAGTTGTGCGGCCAGGAACAGCGTTGCCTCTTGCTGCGCTGTCCCGCCCTGAGCCTGCCTTTCGAGGACGAATGTTTCGACCTGGTCACCTGCCTCGAGGCGCTCGAGTTCATGAGCCGCCCGGGCGGCGTTCTGGCTGAAATGCTGCGCGTCTTGCGTCCTGGCGGCCTGTTGTTCATCAGCAATCGCATCAACACGCGCCTCATGCCCGGCAAGACCTGGAACCATGAGCAACTGGCCCGGCTGCTACGGGAGAATGGCGCTGAAACGATGCGTTGCGAGCCCTGGCAAATCGATTATGAAAGGATCTTTGTACGCAAACGGGGCGCTGCGACGCCCCTGGGGGCCCGTCCGCCCGCCGAATTGCTGCGCTGCCCCCTGTGCGCCGAAGTCGGGCTTGAGCCCCTGGAAGGGGAGGGCTGGCGTTGCTGCAACTGCGGTCGCCAGGTCCGGTCCGGCGCGGGTTACCTGGACCATGAAGCGGCCAGGCGGTCGCCCTGATCACCGTTGCGCATTGCGGCCCGCTGCGCCAGAATGCGGCCCTGCTCCACAAGAAGGGAGATTGGCTTGATCCTATTGCCCGCCGCCCATGCCCGCCTGGTCGAAGAGGCGCTTGCAGCGGCCACCGCCGCCGCCGCCCTGCCCTCCTGTGAGTGGCCCGCCGTCGAGATCCGGCCGGCCGCCCGACCCGAACTTGGCGACTACGCCTCGGCCATCGCGCTGCAACTGGCGCGGCCGATGCGCAGCAAACCGCTGGACATCGCCCGGACCATTGCCGATCATCTGCCGCCGGCCCCATTCCTCGCGGGCGTGGAAGTCGCGTCGCCCGGTTTCCTGAATTTTCGCCTGGACGAGGCCTGGCTCTGCGGCCAGGTCGAGGAGATTCTGCGGGAGGGCGATGCCCTGGTCTGTGTGGAGACCGGCGCCGGCCAGCGCGCCCTGGTCGAATTCGTCAGCGCCAACCCCACCGGCCCCCTGCACATCGGCCGCAGCCGCGGTGCCATCGTCGGCGACGCCCTGGCCCGCCTCCTGCAGGCGGCGGGCTACGAAGTGGAGCGCGAATACTATTTCAACAACGCCGGCCGGCAGATGCAGATGCTGGCCGAAAGCCTGCGGCTGCGCTACCTGCAGGCCCTCGGCCGCCAGGTCGACCTGCCGGACGAGGACTTCTACCACGGCGATTACCTGCTGCAAATGGCGCGCGACCTGGTCGCCAGGCATGGCGACGCGCTGACCGGAGACCAGGGTTTCCATTTTCAGCAATACGCGGAAGCCCGCATCTTTGAAGAGATTCGCAGGACCCTGAAACGCATCGACGTCCGCCACGACCGCTTTTTCAACGAGCACAGCCTCTACGAAAACGGAGCTCTGGAGCAAGTGCTTGAGGACCTGCAGGCCAGAGGCCAGCTCTACGAGGCCGCGGAATGGGAGGGCGCCAGCGAAGACGAACGGAAACGCGCCCGCGGTCGCGCGCCGGCCACCTGGTTTCGCGCCTCGGGCTTCGGCGTCGACAAGGACCACGTACTGCTGCGCAGCGACGGCACCCCCACCTACACCCTGCCCGACGTCGCCTATCACCGCGACAAGCTGGCGCGTGGCTACGATCTGGCCGTCAACGTCCTCGGCGCCGACCACTACGTGCAGCATCAGGTCGTGCGCGCCGCCCTCGACGCGCTGGGCGATGACCCGTCGCCTCTGCGCGTCGTGATCCTGCAGTTCGTGCGCCTGATGCAGGGCGGCGTGGAACGCAAGATGAGCACCCGCCGCGGCGACTACGAGACTCTCGACGATTTGATTGACGAGACCGGGCCGGACGCCGTGCGCTATCTGCTGCTGGCGCGCAGCGCCGACGCCCGCCTCGATTTCGACCTCGATCTGGCGGTCGCGCGGAACAACGACAACCCCGTCTTTTACATCCAGAACGCGCACGTGCGCTGCGCCGGCATTCTGCGTCGGGCGGAGGCGGCGGGACTGGATGACAGCGGGGCCGACCTGTCGCTGCTCGCCGCGGCGGAACGACGCTTCCTGCGCAAGGCGCTGGAACTGCCGGCGGTCATTGAGCAGGCCGCCCTCGAACTGGAAGCGCACCGCCTCGCCTTTTACGCCCATGAACTCGCCACAATCTTTCACCCGCTCTACGATAACGTGCGGGTGCTGGGCGAGGACGTGCCGCCGGAACTGGCGGCGGCGCGCCTTCGCTTCTACCGCGCCGCGCAGCTCGTCTTCCGCCGCGTCCTCACGCTGATGGGCATGGGCGCGCCGGACTTCATGTAGGCCGGTACGCCGGCAGGGAGCGTCCCATGAGCCTCAAACCCGACCACTGGATCCGTCGCATGGCGCTGGAAAAGGGCATGATCGAGCCCTTCGTCGACGGCCAAAGGCGCGAGGGCGTCATCAGCTACGGCCTTTCCTCCTACGGCTACGACATGCGCGTGGCCGATGAGTTCAAAATCTTCACCAACGTGCGTTCGGCCATCGTCGACCCCAAGGACTTTTCCGACGCTTCCTTCGTCGACCACCAGGGGGACATCTGCGTCATTCCCCCCAACTCTTTCGTGCTGGCGCGCAGCATGGAGTACTTCCGCATTCCCCGCGAGGTGTTGACGCTCTGCGTCGGCAAGTCCACCTACGCCCGTTGCGGCCTGATCGTCAACGTCACGCCCTTCGAGCCGGAATGGGAAGGCTACGTCACCCTGGAAATCAGCAACACCACGCCCCTGCCCGCCCGCGTCTACTCCAACGAGGGCATCGCCCAGGTGATCTTCCTGGAGGCCGACGAGGTCTGCGAGACTTCCTACGCCGACAAGCGCGGCAAGTATCAGCGCCAGGACCGGCTGACGCTGCCCAGGCTGTAAGGGGAAGCATCCGCGACTTCATCGAAATCGGGAACCGGCCGGCTCAGCGGCTATTCGGCCGGCACCGCCTCATGCCACTTTCGACCCTTGCCTGGCGCCGGGCAGCGGGCTGCATGACCGCGTTTCGGCGCGAGGAACTCTTGCTTGCAGGGCCCCGCCCACAATGCCGGTTTGTCTGTCAATTGTTGCGGCGAGAATGATGAAACCGGCGAGCAACGAAGCAGTCCGTCACAGGTTATGGCGCGCCAGCCAAACGGGCATATTGCCCAGCCTGTTATCAAATCTGTTATGTATAATGTGTATAAATGTTGATTCGTTGATTTGAATAGCGCCACTGCGCGCCATTTTGTGCTTTCTGGACGTTATGGGCCTGTATCTCACCTTGCGCTTACATCTCTTTTGAGACCTGTCCCCATACTCCGAATTGGACCAAATCCACCTTTTTCTACCTGAATATGCAGGCGCGGCGTCCTCGTGCATCCCTTTGTCGCTTTGGGTTCGACCGATCAGTCACCTGACGGCCGACTCGCCGCAACGGCCTCGCCGGACCACAGCCTGATTTGTCTGACGGTCCAGGATTGTGCTACAATTGCGGCCGTCGCTTTGTGCAGTTCATATAAAGAGAGGTCGGAATGAACCAGTTCCGGTTTTCCGGGTGGGTGACCACGGGGCGATTTCTGCTGGCATTGGCCCTGCCTGTTTTATTGCTTGCGGCCCTGCTTCCTGCTGCAGCCCAGGATGATGACGACGGTTACGATGGGCCGGAATTCACCTGGGTGCACCTGAACGAGGACGGGAGGATAACGGTAGAGGACTTGTCGGACCCGGAAGTGACCTACCACTACAGGGTCTGCATATGGGTTGCCGGTGAAGAAGGTTGGGACTGTTCCCACGAGTATGCAAGCGTGAGTACGCCCTATCATGAGATTCGGGATTGGGACTCATCGGCCAGATGGATGATCTACATGCATGCTTACAAGGGCGACGATTTGATCCCCGGCACGGCGCGAACCTTCCCGCCCTATGATTCGGACGCAGCCCCGACGCCAGTGCCCGTTGTATTGACCGCGCCCACCGGCCTTGCCATCGCGGAAAGCGGGGTAGTAAGCTGGGACGGGGTGGCGCAGGCCGACCATTATTTTGTCGACTGGCAAAAAAATACCGATGACTGGAATCCCAACAACAGGAGCAACGTTACCAGTTTCGCCATCCCTGACTTTGATGCCGCGGCCGATTACCGGGTGGATGTCTGGGCCGTCGCCAGCGATGACACGACCGGCCCGGTGAGCAGGGCGACCTGGCTGCCGCCCGGCGCGCCCGCCAACCTCGCTATCAGCGCCAGCGGCCAGGTCAGCTGGGACGAAGTGTCGGATGCGGACCACTATCTGCTTGACTGGCAAACGAATCAGGACGCCTGGAGCCGGGACAACCAGGTCAGCGCAACTACCTTCGAGATTGCCAACTTCGACCCGGTGGCCGATTACCGCGTAGAGGTGCGGGCCGTAGCAACGGACAGTGCGGAAGGCCCGGCCGCCAGCGCCACCCGTTTCCCGCCCGAAGCGCCCTCCAATCTGGCCATATCGGACAGCGGCGCCGTCACCTGGGATGCGGTGACGGACGCCGTCCATTATCTCGTCAACTGGCTCAAGGGCGATGACGACTGGGGCAGCGACAACAGGGTCACCAGCAACAGTTTCGATCTTCCGTCCTTTGATGCCGGGGCGCACTACGGCGCGCTGGTTCGTGCCGTCGCCGCCGATGGCGCCCAAAGCCCGGCCGTGCTGGTGACCCGTACGCCGCCGGATTCACCGAACAATCTGGTGATCAACGAGAACGGTGAGGTTTCGTGGGAATCCGTCGACGAAGCCAGCCATTACATCGTCGACTGGCGCCTGTTCGACGGCAACTGGAACGAGGACAACCAGGTTGACGCCCAGGCCCTGGCAGTGGCCGAGGCCCAGGCCCTGAATGAGGACGATCGTTTCCAGGCCCAGGCCCAGGACACCCTTGCCGCCCAGGCCGATGACATGGTGACTTACTCGATTCCGGGTTTCGACCCCACCAAAAACTACGAGACCAACGTCTATTCCGTGAACGAGGACAACATCCGCAGCCTGCCCTCCAGGACAATTTTTGAGGCCGTGCAACCCACCAGGGCGACGAACCTGCGAATTTCCTCCAGCGGCTACGTCTCCTGGTCCGCCGCCACCGATGCCAGCTGGTATCACACCGGCTGGCGCGAGACAGGGGGCAGCTGGACGACCAACACCCGCGAGCAAGGCACCGGATTCCAGATTCCGGGCTTCGATCCTGCCAAATCCTACGACGCCAGCGTTCAGGCCGTCATTGAAATTGGCGAAAACGCCATCACCGGCGAGGTCGTCTTCGCCCACTGGCGGCCGGGAACCCCAGGGGGAGGCGGAGGCACTTTCGACGGCGCCGTCGCGGAGGACTTTGGACCGTCAGAACATTGCATTGCCCCCCATCCCGGCACGACGCTCATCGTTTGCCTCAATCATGGCTGGTTGGCAGCGCTGGATTACGGCCAGGGCGTCAGCCTGCATGCTCCGGCGAGTTGCAGTTACAACGCGCTGCCGGCTTTCAACGATGCTCTGCACGTCGACTGCGATGCGGCCGGCAACCTTGTCGTGACGCAACTGAACCCGCAGCACCCGCAGGACGGGCGCCGCGACATCCTCGTCTTCGACCCCGCCGTCACCACCTGCTACCGGGCCTACGAATACCTCGATGGCGGCGAGATCGAGATCTGGTACCGGGGTTGCCACTAGGCGGGGTGCGCCACACCAGCCAACCCGGCAGCAGTTGCATGGCAAGTCCAGGCTACCGCCAGGGACCCAATCACTGACCGCGTCACCTGGCGCAATCGGCCCGCGGGAAGTTTCCGCCATGGCCCTGCGGAGGCCATGAGCGGCACGACCTTGCCTGAATTTGCCAGGGCCCACAGTCAAAACCGCCTGACGCCGCCGAAACTCCAGTCGTGTTTCGCGTCAGGCAGGATTTCCGCAGCGCGGACCCGGAACCGGAGCCCGTGGCCGAACCGGCGTCGGACCACGGGGTCTGGACGCCGCCCGGCATGCCGATTCGGATGATTCCGCCCTGGTACGATCCGTCATCATTGCCAGGCAAGACTGCCGGCGGGTACACTGTGGGCGCGGGTCGTTAGCTCAACTGGCAGAGCGTTTGACTTACATTCAAGAGGTTACAGGTTCGAGTCCTGTACGACCCATCCCCGGTTCGCCGGTCAGCGCCAATACTCTGGTGCGACGCGGCAGTTTTCCCCCACAGCCGGCCTGATGCGAAGTCGACTGCCGGTCGTACTGGCGGGCGCCCTGCTGGTGGCCCTGACCTGGAGCTTCCCGCTTTGGCGTCCGCTGGTGATGGATGACGTGGTTGACGAGGCCTTTCCCGGCCTGAGGGCGGATATGCTGGAGGAGTTCCGCCAACTGGGTGAATTCGAGCGCGAAAGCCTGCTGCAACTGGCGCGCGAAGACCCTGCCATGGCCCGCTCCATGCTTGAAGCCGCCCTGCAGCCCCCCGTTCTCGTCGAGGAAGCGCAACAGTCGGTCTCCATCTTGCTGGCGCGGGGCAATTTCGTTCGCATCGACCCCTTGCACTGGGCGCAGGGCGATGCCCTGGTGTACACCCGACCGGACGGCAGCCACGTGCTGCGCCTGGAAAATTTCCGGGCCGCCAACGGACCGGACCTGCGCGTCATGCTTTCCGCCAGCCCGGCGCCGCGCAGTCCTGCCGAACTCAATGAAGGCGGTCTGGCTCTCGATCTTGGCCGTTTGAAGGGCAACGTGGGCAACCAGAACTATGCGATTCCGGCGGGGGTGGACCCCGGACTGTATAATAGCATCGTCATTTTTTGTCGCCGCTTCAATCTGGTGTTCAGCAGCGCCACGCTTTGATTGCGGACCGCCCACATCTGTGACAGGGGCCGAACAAACGCCATGGGTGAATCAATTCCTGCCAGTCTTCCCGGTGAACGACGTTTTCCGCTGGATCCGGAACACGGATGGCTGCGCTTCGCCATGCTGGTGATCTTCGTAGTGGTCTGGCTCGTCGTGTTTCTGCTGGGACAAGTGCTGATCGTCTTCGACGGCTCCGTCATCATCTCGATCGTGGCAGGTTTCGGCCTCGCCGCCCTGTCGGCGCAACGTCTGGAAGGCCCGCTCAAGCAGCGCTGGCCCAGTGGGCGAAGCGTGTCGGTGACGGACAGGAGCATCCGCCTGCTGCGACGGGAAGAACTGCAGGAATCGCTGGATACGGCGCAGGAGGTCAACGTCCTCACCTGGCGCTTTCGCATCAACCGACGCGCCCGCGTGCCAAAGGGCTGGAACATGGTCGCCCTGGCGCTTGAGCAGGACGACCGCCATATACCGGTCTACACGTTCATGCCGCAGGATGACCTTGAGGCCCTGCGCAACCCCGGCCGCTTCGTCGCCCTGCAGGGCAGACGCCAGCGCAAGGAAAGCGGAGACCTGCGCCTTGCCGGAGAGCAAAAACGCTTGCACAGCGCCGAACAGTTGCGCTGGTTGCAGGGCGGCGAGATGAGCAGGGAGGACTTCGTCGCCTGTCTGCGCCACCTGCAAGAGCGCTTTCCCGCATGGATGCCGGAACTGGTCTGAATCCCTCCGGGACCCGTGTGGAACGCCTGGTGCGTCATGCCCGGCTGCTGCCGCTGCTGCTGTTGATCGCGCTGCCCGGCGGGCTGCGGGCCCAGGAAGACGTCCTTGACTATTTCCAGCCTGTGACAGGTCCGCTGGCCGCCGGCGAAGCCCGGGACTGGCGCCTTGACGCCCGCGCCGGCAGCCTGTTGTCGCTTTCCGCGTATGCGGTCACCGGCGGCATCGACCCCCGCCTCGACGTTTTCGACGTCAATGACGAGCTTGTCGCTTCCAACGACGACGTCGACTGGCCGCTGAGCCGCAACGCCGTCATCGAGGCCTTCAGCCCCGCCGCCAATGGCAGCTACCGTGTGCGCGTCAGCAACGTCGGCAGGGCTGCCGGAACTTACCGACTGATCCTGCAGGAAGGCTGGTCGACCCTCGCCTGGCAGGCGGATTTTGGCAACGCGTCCGCCTGGGAAACCCGGCCCGACTCGGCGGACAGTTTTCTTGGCGAGGGGCGCGCCGTGCTCTCGCTGGAACCCCCGGCCACCAACGCCGTCCTCGTGCGCGAGCTTCAGTTGCCGGGGGATGCCTGGGCCTTGCACGTTCCCGTCAACGAGGTGGCCGGCAATCGCGGCTGGCGCGTCGGCATCGTCACGAACTGGGAGAGCGTCCGGGAATGGGCGCGCTTCATGGTGGATGACCAGGGGCGCTGGCAGTACCTGATCAGCACTGTTGACGGCATCCGCCTGCTGCGCGGCCTGGCGCCGCACGCCGCCATTCAGCCCGGCGAAAAGCCGGAAAGTCTCGGCCAGGTCTTTTATGGCGATGCCGTCGAATTTTTCTTCAACCGTAAATCGCTGGGGCGAATCGTCGACGGGCTGCCCTCCGGCCCGGGTCGTACCGGCCTGTACGCCGCCACCGGCAGCCCCGATGGCGGGCAGGTTTCAGCGTGGTTCGGCGCCCTGAGGCTCACGGTTCCGGCCCAGACCCATGCCGGTGCCATAGTGCCCGACTGGCTGCCGGGAACGGAGCGCCCGGTAATCCTTCGTCAACTCCGGCGACATCGCCTGGTTCCCGCCATCGGCGCCCTCGCCATGAATGTGCCGGAAAGTTTCGTGATCAGCAATCGGGCAGGGGTCAGCACCTTGCGCCTCGGCGGCGAAAAAAGCTTCGCCCGCTTCGCGCTTGGCAGCGTGGTCGAGACGCAAACGGGTTCCGGCGACGGCATCGCGGGCTGCGGCCTGGTGCTCGAAACACAGGGCCCGGAGACCTACACCCTGGCGTGGCTGGACAACAGCGGCAGCGCCGGGCTCTCCCGCCGGGTTGGCGACGCCTTTGCAGCCGGACCGCTGCGGGCCGACCTGCAGCCAGGCGCTTCGGCCGATCACCTGCTGGTGATTGCGGACGGCGAAAACCTGTATTTTTACGCCAAGCATCAATATGTGGGCGCGCAGCCGGTCGCCGTACCCTCCGGCACCATCGGAATTGCCGCCGTCAGTTTCGACAGCCTGATGACAACCTGTAACTTCAGGGACACCTGGATCTGGGGCTGGCCCGCAGGCAGCGTCAATTGACCCTGGCGCTTCCGCTGTTGCTGGCGGCCCTGTGCAGGACGTCCAGCCGGCGCGCCATTTCATTCTGGCCCTGCTGACGCAACAGGTTTGCCACGGCCGTCAGCGCCGGCAGCAGGGCATCCCCGTAATCCCGCGCGCCCTTTTCCAGCATGGCCAGGGCCGCCCTGTCATCCGGCGCCTCCAGCAATTCATTGACAAAGCGAAGTTCGGGGCGCATCTGCTGGCGCATCAGGGTCACGATTTTCTGGTGAATACCCTTGAGTTTGCTGCTGGCCTGGACGTCTACGCGATTTTCAGCCTCGCGGATGTTTGCCGCCAGCACCGCCATGAAGTTTTCGTCAATCAGCGACCGGTTCTCGCGAATGGCCCGGTCGGTATCCGGGCTGGCGACGATGGCCTGCAACGCGGCAGCCGCCCGCTGCAGGGCGGCCTGGGCCTGGGCATCGGCTTCCCGCGTCAGTTCGCCCAGACGCTCGCGCAGGGCTTCCAGTTGCGGGCGTTCCGCCACCGGCGCCCGTCCCAGGTGCATACTGAGTTCCTGAAAAAAGGCGTAGTCCAGCACCGGTCGCACCAGCCCGACAAGGGCCTGCAGACGCGGGTCATCCGCCGCCAGCTCCAGCACCAGCGCCAGAATGTCCCTGCGCGTTGGCTTCTCTCCCAGGGCCCGAAGCCGTTCGGCCACGTCCTTCACGATTCTGTCCTGCTCTTCTGCCTGGGCCGTCAGTTCCCTGCCGAAACTGGAGTGTTTGGCGGCCGCCTCCTGAATGGTCGCCAGCGCCTTGACCAAAGGTTCCTGACCTTCCTCGAGCGCCTGCTGCATCATGGCAAGGGCGGCCTGGAAAAACACGGCGTCGATTTCCGCATCGTGTTGCCGCACAAGCGAGCGCAGCCGCTTCGGGTCTGCCTGCGCCATACGGCCCAGCAGGTCGACGCGCTGACGCTGCGTTTCCAGCACGTCCCTGGTGACGCCATCTCCCTCCAGCACCTGTTCGATCAGGCCCTGCATGGTCAGGGCCTGGCCGGGCTGAAACATGTAGCCGCGGAAGTCCTCTTTGGGGATGCTGCCCGTCAGTTGTTTGAGCAGGTCACCCACCACCTGGTCACGCTGCGTGCCCTGCAGATTCAGTTCAGGCGGAACGTAGGCCAACAGCAGTTCGTTATCGGCATCGTGGTAGAGCAGCGGCGTCAGCAAGGTATTGCTGGCCCCGCAGGCCCCGCACTGGATGCGATTCAACTGGCCGGCAAGCAGGGCCTGTTTCAGATGCGGCTGCCGCCTGACGTCAATGATTTGCTCCACGTCGGCCTCGACCAGGGACTTGCAGGCAGGGCAGGTAACGGGCATGCTCGCTGGCATCATGTCTCCTCTGCTGAGTCGATGGACTTGCGTATGTCGCGCGGCAGCGTGAAATGGAAGGTCGCGCCCTTGCCGGGGCGGCTTTCAACGCCCATTGACCCGCCATGCGCTTCGACGATGGCCCGCGCCAGGTAGAGTCCGAGACCGGTCCCCTGGGTACGCTGGCCCAACGCGTCATTGACGCGATAGAAACGTGTAAAGATCTGTTCCTGTTCTTCCGGGCTGATGCCGATCCCCTCGTCACGCACGAAAAGCGTGACGGCGCCGGCGCCCGCCTGGCCGCCCACCTCGATTTGCCCGCCCTCCGGCGCGTACTTCACCGCGTTGCCCAGCAAATTGTCCATCACGCGCCGCAAACGCGCCTCGTCGGCCTCAACGACGGGAAACGCTTCCGGGAAAGCGATGCGAAAATCATGCGCCGTGCCCTGCATCTGAAAGCGCTTGACCACCCGGCTCGCCAGCGCGACCAGGTCCACGGGGCCCAGGTCCAGTTGCATTTTCTGCGCCTGCAACCTGCTGGCCTCCAGCAAATTGTCGATCAGGCCGGCCAGACGGTCGGCCTCGTCCTCGATGACCTCCAGCCCTTCACGCAGTTCAGCCATGCCCCAGTTGGCATCTTCCCTGCGCAATGTGCCGGCATAGCCCTTGATCAGGGCGACGGGTGTCTTGAGTTCATGGGACACGCCGGAGACAAAGGTGTTTTGCAGTTCCTGGGCCCGGCGAAAATGGGTGATGTCGCGTACGTTGGCGAAAATGTTGGCCAGCTGACCGCCCTCCCCGTGCAGGGGCACGTAGGTTATCGCGATACTAAGCACCTGGCCGTTCCGTCGCAATATGTCGCCCTCAACGTACAGGGGCGCGGCCCTGTCCGGCGCAGGGACGGGCCAGCCACCGTCCATCATTTCGTGCAGGTTTCCCGGCGACACCGTGCTCCATACCAGCACCTCTTCCTCCTGCCGGCCCAGGGACTCGGCCTCGCTCCAGCCCGTCATGCCTGCCAGCGCGGGATTGAGTTGCAGGATCTGCCTTTCGGCATCGAGAATCATGACGCCATCCGCGCTGTGGGCGACGAAGGCGTTCAGCCGCTGCCTTTCGCGGTCAATGTTTTCATACAATCTGGCATTGTGCACGGCAATGGCGGCGTGATCGGCGAAACTTCTCAGGATTTGCCGGTCGTCGACCGTGATGGCCGCCGGGAAATCCCGAAGCACGATCAGAATGCCGACGGGCTCGCCGGCGATGACCAGGGGCATGGGAAACAGCTGGCGCATGCGCGGGTCGATTTCCGCCGTCATCCGCCGCAAGGTGCCCTCCAGATCGTGGTAGTCCAGCCCTTCCTGGATGCCGGCGACGAGTTCCTGCAACTGGGTCTCCAGACGCGGAAGACGATCGCCATCGATATTCAGGGTGGCCTGAATGCGATAGGCGCCTGAATCCGGATTGCGCAACGCGACAAGGCCCGGGCCTTCGCCCCCTACCATGGTGACGGAGGCCTTGAGCACCAGGCGCAGCACCTCCGCCAGGTCCAGGCGCGAGGTCATCGCCCGGATGATTTCCAGCAGCAGGTCCCGCTGGCGAACGCGATAATCCGGTATCAACAGCATGACTGCATTGTAGCGGCCGACGCCTGAGTCTCAAGTGGTCGCGTGCCTGGCTGACGCCCCGTGCAATTGTGGTAACATCGCGCCCGATGTCTCCATACCACCACCGGCAGCATAACCTGTGACGCGGGCGTTCCCTGCGCTGCGCGGCCAGCTTTGGCTGCTTGCCCTGCCGCCGCTGCTGCTGGCGATGGCTTTCGCCACCAGCCAGCTGGACAACCGTGCCTTTCAGGAAGACGAACTGGCCACGCTGCGACTGGCCGGCAGCGACCGGCGGGAGCCACTCCCTTTCGGCGACTTCCGGGCGATGCTGGTCGAACGCTCCGCCGAACAGGCCTTTGGCTGGCCGTTGCTGGTTTCGTTTTGGGTGCAAATCGCCGGCTGGAGCGAGCCCGCCGTGCGCGCCCTGCCGCTGCTGGCCGGCATGCTGGCCCTTGCCTGGACCTGGCGCCTGGGTCGGGACCTGTTTCATCATTCCGTCGGATTGATGGCCCTCCTGGCGCTGGCGACCTCCACCCATTTTATCGCCTACATGTGGTACGCCCGGGCCTTCACGATGGTGGCGTTGTGTTCGACCCTGCTGCTGTGGTGCTACTGGCGACTTCGTTTCCGCCGTCGCCCCGCCAGGCCGCTCCACCATGCGGGCCTGTTGCTGGCTGCCAGCGGTCTCGCGTACCTGCACTACTTCGCCGCCATGCTCGTTGTGGCTGTCGCTCTTTACCACGTGGCTTTCAACAGGAAACACCGCGCTTTCTGGCCGCCGCTGGCGCTGTTTGCCATCGCCGCCCTGTTGGCTGCGCCCCAGTTGCCCAGTCTGTTTACAGGGTTGCAGGAGAGCCTGGCGGATGACAATCTCAAGCTGAGCGTTCTTCACGCGCCAGACGTGCTGACAGCGTCCCTGAACGTTGCATTTGGCAACGTTGTCGCCTTTCCCGGCATTGCGGGCTGGTTGCTGCTGGCGCTCTTGATTGCAGTCCCTGTGCGCCAGTTTAGGCATCTGCAAGGGACAGGACAGGAGCCTGTCGGGTTTATGGCCCTCATCTTCGCCCTGTTTCTGGCGCTGGCCCTGACAGCCAACGAATTGGTGCAGGTGATTACCCGCGGAAGAATCCGATACCTGATGCCTCTCTGGCCCATGATGGCGCTGCTGCTTGCCTGGACGGTCCGGCGACTGGACAAGCGACGTTTTCGGGTGGCCGAGTGGCTGCTCGTCTCATTGATCGTGACCGGCATCCATGCCATCAATGACCCCAGGCTAAGATACAGTTCGTTTCATGCCGTCTACCTTGATCGCATGCACGTCATTCACCGGGAAATCGCCGCTGCCGCGAGCGCGGGCGATCTGTTGCTGGCCGGTGAATTCGAAAATGACTTCATCTGGTCCCTTTCCCGGGACTTTTACCTGAACTCCCTGCCCCTGCCCGTCCTTTATTTCGATATCGACGGGGCCGATGGCTGGCTGGCCGGCGCGCGCGGACATTCCCGTTTCTGGCTGCTGCAGACTTCACAAGACAGCGCAGATTACGTCGAACTGGCGACGTCGTTGGCCGGAAACGCCCATCTTTGCCAAAGCAGGGAGCTGCGCGCCATCGCGACTGTGGATCTGTATGCCTGGTCCGAAGAGGACTGCCAGCAGGACCGGAGGTCTGACAAGCAATGACGCGCTTCAGTCTTGCGGTTCACGCCCCCCGTCACTGCGCAGCAGCGCGGCGGCCCCGATCAGGCTGACGTCAGCGCCAAGCGCGGCCGCCTCGATTCGCAGGCTTCGCGTGTAGCCCTCGTAAATCACCTCGCGTCGGACCGCGTCCCTGACGGGCTCGAGCAGAGGCGCGCCGATTAGACTCAGGCCGCCGCCAATGACCACGACTTCGGGGTTGAAGAGATGCAACAGGCTGGTCAGCCCCAGACCGATCAGGCGGCCGGCGCGGCGGACCAGCGCCAGCGCCAGCCGGTCGCCCTGCTGCGCCGCCTGCCCCACCATCGTCGCATCGACCCGACCCGGGTCCCCGTCAGACATCGCTCGCAGCAGACTCTCTTCGCCGGAGGCGAGGCGATCCCTAGCCTGGCGCGCCAGTGCCGGGCCGGCGGCTTCCATTTCCAGGCGCCTGGCCACGCCGTTGACCAGCAACATCATGCTGCCCACTTCCGTCGCCAGACCGCTGTGCCCCAGCAGCAGGCGCCCGTCGCAGAGAATGCCGGCGCCGATCCCGGTGCTGAGCGTGAGGTAGATGGCGTGGCGGCAACCCCGCGCCGCGCCATGCGCCACTTCCGCCAGCAGGGCGACGTTGGCGTCCTTGCCCAGGCAAACCGGTACGGCGAAGCGTTCTGCCAACAGGCCCGCCAGCGGCACCCGGCGCCAGTCCGGCAGATTGGGCGGGGCCAACACAACGCCCCTGTAGGGGTCCAGCGGCCCTGGCGATGAAACGCCGATGCCGGAGACCTCTGTCTCCCCCGGCCACACGGCGGTGACGAGGTCCTCGATGCGGCCCAGCACGGCGGCCTGACCCTCAGCAGGTCGGGTCAAAGTCTCCCGTCGCTGCAGGATGTTCAGGTTTTCGTCCAGGCAGGCCGTCCGAATGCGCGTGCCGCCCAGATCCACCGAGATGATGCGCAATCCGCCCTCCCGCGGCGCCTGGCAACGATGCCCGCCGCTTGTCGCGTACCGGGGCGCTGGCTACAATGATTCCTGGTAAACACGGGAATCACCATGACCAGAATCACACCCCTGCGCCAGCAATACCTGGACATCAAGGCCGAATATCCCGATTGTATCCTTTTCTTCCGCCTGGGAGATTTCTACGAGACCTTTGACGACGATGCCGAAGTCGCCGCCCGCGTTCTGGACCTGGCCCTGACCAGTCGCCCGGTCAGCCCGGGAAGAGACGACACCCGCATACCGATGGCCGGCGTGCCCCATCACGCGCTCGAAAACTACATCGCCCGCCTCATCGAACAGGGCTACCACGTCGCGGTCTGCGACCAGGTGGGCGAAGCGCCGGCCAGGGGCATCATCGAGAGAAAGGTCTCGCGCGTCATCACGCCGGGCACGGTCGTCGAAGACGCCCTGCTGGCTGAAGACCGGCCCAACTATCTCCTGGCGCTGTGGCCCGACGGCGACGCCGACAGGGGCGACTGGCGCGCTGCCGGCCTGGCCTGGGTCGATATCAGTACCGGTGAATTTGCGGCGACGGCCCTGATCGGCGAACACTGTGCCCTGCAGGTGCTGGAGGAACTGGCGCGCCTGACGCCCCGCGAAGTCCTGCTGCCCGAGAGCTGGGCGCAGCGCGGCGTCTCCCTGCCCGGGGACATTCACCTCAGTCCCCTGCCGGACTGGCGCTTTGAATTCAGTGGCGCCGAACAGACGCTTTGCAGCCAGTTCGCGGTGAAGACCCTCGCCGGCTTCGGCCTGCATGACAAGCCGCAGGCGGTCTGCGCCGCGGGCGCGATCCTGCAATACCTGCGCAAGACGCGGCGCGACAGCCTTGCCCGGCTGACGGGCATCCGCGTCTACGACACAGCGTCCTTCATGGTGCTGGACACCTTCACCCGCCGCAATCTGGAACTCGTCGCGTCGCTGCAGGACGGAAACAGGAGCGGCAGTTTGCTGCAGGTGCTGGACCGTACGGTGACGGCCATGGGCGCGCGACGCCTGCGTCAATGGATCAACCAGCCGCTCCTGCAACCCGAACGCATCCAGGCGCGACTGGACGCCGTGGAAACGCTGACCGGCGACGCCGCGCTGCGCGAGGACCTGCAAGGCGCGCTGCGCCAGGTCGCGGACCTGGAGCGCCTTGCCAGTCGCCTGCCCGCCGGCCGCGCCGGGCCGCGCGACCTGCTGGCCCTGCGCAGCAGCCTGCTGGCCGTGCCACGCCTCGTCGCCCTCATCGCAAACTCGCCGGCCCTTAAACCGCTGGCCGAACGCCTCGACGCCTGCGAGGAGGCGGCGGCCGAGATTGCGCGCGCCGTAAGCGAGGACGCGCCCGCCACGCTCAACGCCGTCGGCGTCATTTTGCCCGACTATTCCGACGAACTGGATTCGGTGTTGCAGGCCACCCGCGCCGCCCGCGACTGGATCGCCGGGCTTGAACAGGTCGAACGGGAACGCACTGGCATCCCGCGCCTGAAGGTCGGCTACAACAAGGTTTTCGGTTACTACCTCGAAATCAGCAGGGCCTGGGAAGCGAGCGTGCCGCCGGAATACATTCGCAAGCAGACCCTCGTCAACGCCGAGCGTTATATCACGCCCGAGCTGAAAGAATACGAGGCGAAGGTGCTCAGCGCCGAGGAACAGATCCTCGCGCTGGAGCGGCGCCTGTTTGAGGAGCTCTGCGGGCAACTGGCGACCTTCACGCCGCGTTTGACCGGCACGGCGCGCGCGATTGCGCATCTTGACGCCTTTCTCTCGCTGGCCGAAGTCGCCGTCAGGGAAGGCTATTGCCGGCCCCAAATCCGTGAAGACGGGCAGTTGCACGTGGTCGCCGGGCGCCACCCCGTGGTGGAAGGCAACCTGGAGCGGGGTCTGCGCTTCACGCCCAACGACTGTTCCTTTGACGACGAGGGCCGCATCCACATCATTACCGGACCCAACATGTCCGGCAAGTCGACCTACATCCGCCAGGTCGCGCTGATCACGCTGATGGCCCAGATCGGCAGTTTCGTGCCGGCCGACGAGGCCGGCATCGGTCTGGTGGATCGCATTTTCGCGCGCATTGGCGCGCAGGACGAAATCCACGCCGGCCACAGCACCTTCATGGTCGAAATGGTCGAGACGGCCCGCATCCTGGCCGGCAGCAGCGAAAGAAGCCTGATCATTCTGGATGAAGTCGGCCGCGGCACCTCCACCTGGGATGGCCTCGCCATCGCGCGGGCCGTCATTGAATACATCCACAACAGCCCGCAACTGAATTGCCGCACGCTCTTCGCCACGCACTACCATGAATTGACCGCCCTGCCGCAGATTCTGCCGCGCACCCGCAACTACAACGTCGCCGTGGTCGAACGGGGCGAGGACATCGTCTTTTTGCACCAGGTGGTGCCCGGCGGCGCGGACCGCAGCTATGGCGTACACGTGGCCCGCATCGCCGGTCTGCCCCGGCCGGTCGTTCAGCGCGCTGACGAACTCTTGCGCCAGCTGGAAAACGGGGAGCGCAGTGATTCTCCAAACGGCCAGGGTGAGGCAGGGGCCCCGGCATCACCCGCTGCCGGGCCGGCGACGCCTGGCGCCCTGCAGCAGGCACTGCTCGTCCTGAGCGTTGACGAACTCAGTCCGCTCGAGGCGCTGACCAAACTCTACGATTTGAAACATCTGGCTGAAAAAGAATGTGGGGAGGTTGCCCTGTGATGGACCACGTTACCTGCTCGGTGAGCTCACTGGAGGCGGGCGACAGCCTGATCGGTTCCGCGCCTCATCGTCGCCTCTGGCTCCTGCTGGAAGTGGATGCGCCCTGGGGGCCCCAGGCCCTGGCCGACAGCGACCTGCCGCCAGCCCTGCGCGAGCACATCGAGGCCTTTTTGACGGCGACGCCGGACGCCGGCATCCTCTTCATTCGCCAGCAACCGGCGCGCGCCGGCCTGCGCCTGTTCGTCGCCGTCGGCGATGCCAGGTTCCCGGCGCTTTACGGCCTGACCCTTGAGCGCTACGAGGACCTCCTGTCCCTGGATTTCGCTGCCCTGGCGCGTGGCGAACGGCCTGAATTGCGCGACGACGAGCCTCTCTATCTGATTTGCACGCACGGAAAACGGGACCGGTGCTGCGCCCTGGCCGGCATGCCCATGTATGCGGCCCTGCGCGAACGGGTCGGCGAACGCGCCTGGCGTTGTTCTCACATTGGCGGCCACCGCTTTGCGCCGACCATGGTCTTCCTGCCCGACGGCCTGTGTTACGGCCGCATGCCGCTGGAGGCGCTGGACGACGTGCTCGACCGGCACAGGGCCGGCCAGCTGGAGCCCCGCTGGTTGCGGGGCCGCAGCGCCTGGCCGCAACCTGCCCAGGCCGCCGCCGCCCTGCTGCGCCAGCGCGATGACCTGGCGACGATCGACGGTCTACGATTGCGGGACCTGCAGAGCGACGGTGGGGAGCGCTGGACCGTTACCTTTGACGCGCCGGGGGAAACGAGCCAGGTCCGACTGCGCCGTCTGACAGGCAGCACGACCTACCGTGCCAGTTGCATTGGCGACAAGGTCGCGGCGCCGGTCAGCTGGGAGTTGCTGCCGACCTGATCTGCTGCCGCAAGGCGACTATCTGGTTTCATTTGGGACCGTAGACCGTCGCCGCGCGCTCGGTCAGGACGACCAGGATCTCGTCCAGCAGGATCAGGCCAAGTGCGGCGAAGACCAGATTAAACACCTTGAAAGAATGAGGGTCCAGCTTCAGTCGCAAAGACTGCACTGGCGCGGTGTGCATGACCAAACCCAGTGTCCAGAAAAAAGGCACCATCAGCGGCAGGAACTGACGCGTGGACGTGCCTCCAATCGGAATATACCAGGCCGACGCCAGGGTATACACAAGAAAAATCATTGACACAAAGAATATGACGTGCACCTTGTCCGGCAGTTCGCCCCGTACCTGCCTTCGCAGAAACAGGGGCAGACTCGCCGCGATCAGCAACAACCCGGCGCCGACCTGATGGCAATAACCCAACTGTCCGCCAGGACCGGTTCCCTGGCTTCCGAAAATCCAGGGCGTGTGGTCCAGGGTGCAGCTGAGGTCATACAGCCACTTAAGGCCCGATCGAAATCTGTCGAGAATCTGCTGCAGCGTGTGTTCGCGGAGGTATTTCTGCAGCGTAGGTATTTCTTCCGCCGGCAAATCAGGGTAGCCGATGCGATCGCCGGCGGCCCGCGTTCCGGCTTTGGCTTCGCCCCAGTCGTCGTACCAGACGTAAAAGGTCGTATTCACGTTGTAGAAGTGGCTGCCGTATCTTTCGTAACTCTCATGCAGGTAGGGCAAGAGCAATGCGAGAAAGGCCAGCACAGACAGAAGGGCGCACAGGCCCATTCTTGCAATGTGTCGAGCGCCTGAAAATCGCCACAAAGGCCGCAGTACAATCGGGAAGACAAAACTGCTGACATAAATGAACATCGCGGGCAGCGCGCTGGACTTGGTGAATTGCGCCAGTCCAAACACAAGCCCCACAGCGAGAGATTTCGGCCAGGTCGGCGCCGACAGATTTGAGATTGCCAGCATGAAGGCGAAGCCAAACAGGCTGTAATACAACAGTTCCGCCTGGAAAACAGGGGATTTCAACACGTAGACCAGGAACGCAATGCTGAGAATGGCATAGCTGGCAAAAAGACGGGAAAACCTGGCGAAAAAGGCTGCACCCAGTCCCACAAGCATAAAAATGGACAACCACACGTTGATGTGCTTGCCCGTCTCGAAAAATTCCTGGTCCGTCATCGCCGGCGAAAAGAAAAGTGCCATGATCCATGGAAACATGGGCATCCGATTGCGGCCGCCCGTATAGTGCAGGCCTGTTTCGTGGGCCTTTCTTGCAAAATCCATGTAAGCGCTCTGGTCAATGGATTCCAGATTCACATTGACGTCGTTCTGGATTCCCGCAATGTGCAGGTAAAGCAGCACAGCCCCACACACTGCAACAGCAATCAGAAACACTTCAATCAGTTTTGCAATTGGCATTCCGCCAGCGTCCCTCAAGCCCCGTCGCCGGTCGCCAACGTCGGTGACACGGCGGCCGGGTCGGGTTCCGGGACCTGCGCGGCTTCCCTGGCGAGCAGACCTTCCGAGACCAGCACGCGTTCAAAGGCGACGATGGCCACTTCCAGCATGTGGCGCTCCGGCTGGCGCGTCGTCAAGTGCTGCAGCGCCAGGTTGGGTCGCACCAGCAGGCGCACCAGCGGCCGGTGGAAGTTGCGCGCCGAAAACTGGATCACCTCGTAGGCAATGCCCGCCAGCACCGGAATCAGCACCACGCGTGACAGGACCAGCAGGGGCAGCGGCGGCCGACCCAGCAGCGAAAACACCAGCACGCTGACGAAGGCGACGGTCAGCAGAAAGGCTGTGCCACAGCGCGGATGCTCGATCGGAAAGCCGTCCACCACCTCCGGCGTGAGGTCGGCGCCGGCTTCCCAGGCGTTAATGGTCTTGTGCTCGGCGCCGTGGTATCCAAAGAGCCGCCTGACATCCGGAATGCGCCCGATGGCCCAGATATAACAGATCAACATGGTGATCTGAATGAGCCCCTCGATCAGGTTGACGATGAAGGCCGCAAAACCGATCGGCGCCGTTCCGTCCGGCGTCAGGCCGAGCAAATTGCCGATGCCGGCCGCGCCCAGGGTCGGCACGAGGAAGAAGAGGCCCATTCCCAGCAGCAACGAAAGGCCGATCGTGAGCCAGCCGATCGGCCCGTTGAAGTCGACGTCGTCCTCTTCTCCGACCGCCACGTCCGCGGCCCACATCAGGGCGCGCGTGCCCAGCCCCAGGGCGTCCCACAGGCCGACCACGCCGCGCACGAAGGGTGTGCGAATGATGCGGCCCCGGTACAGCCGGCGGCTGAGCGGCGTCTCGTGCACGACGATTTCGCCCTCGCTGTTTCGTACGGCAACCGCCGCGCTGTGGGCGCCACGCATCATCACGCCCTCGATGACGGCCTGGCCGCCATAATTGAAGGGGCGGCGACCGCCGTCCCTGTCCTGTTCCGCCATGTCTCTCCACGATGCTGCGAACGTCGCGGTCATCTTACCACAGGGCCCGCCTCAGCTTTCCTGCGCCGGACGGATGTCCTGCAGGTTGAGTTGCAGACGCCGCCTGCCCCTCCATTCGTTGCGCTCCAGGTGAAAGGCGAGGTCAACCCGTTGCGGCAACTGCCGCGCCCGGTCGCCCAGTCCGAAACCGATGGCTTCCAGTCGTTCCCCCTTGTCTCCGGCAAGGCGCAACCTGAGGTGATTGCCGCCCCGTCCCACGAGCCGGCGATCGAGCACGCGCGCCGCGCGCAACAACAACAGCGGCGGCGGGTTGCCGACCCCGGTGGGTTCCAGCAGTTCCAGTTGCTTCAGCAGGGCTGGCCCGAGCTGGTGGGCGCAGACTTCAGCATCGATCTCCAGCAGCGCCTGCCGCGGACTTCCGGCCCCTGCCTCCCGGGCCAGACGCGAGAGACGCTCCTGCAGGGCGGGCAGGTTGTCGTTGCGAATGGTGAAACCGGCCGCCTGTTCATGACCGCCATGGCGCAGCAGCAGGTCCGCGCACTGGTCCAGGGCCCTGATGATGTTGAAATCTGCAACGCTGCGGCAGGAAGCGCGGCTCTCCTGCGGCCCGCGGGACAGAACGACGACCGGACGCCGCCATTCCTCGCAAAGCCGTCCGGCGACAAGGCCGACAATGCCCGGGGCAATGTTCTCGCGCGCGGCCAGAATCAGGGGCAGGTTTGAGGCCAGCCCGGCCAGTTCCCGATTGATGTCCTCCTGGGCGGCGAGTGTCAGGGCGCGCCGCCGGTCGTTCAGTCCCTGCAGGCGCAGGGCAAGGCGGGCCGCCCCGGCGGGGTCCTCGCTCATCAGCAAATCAACGGCCAGCATGGCGCTTTCAAGGCGGCCGGCGGCGTTGATGCGAGGGCCCAACACAAAGGCCAGATCGCGCGCCGTCACCTTGCCGCGCGTCAGGCCGGCGACCTGCAGCAGGGCGTCGATGCCCGGCCGGCGGGCCTCGTTGATGACTTGCAGCCCTGCGCGCACCAGCGCCCGGTTCTGCGGGTCCGCCAGGCTCGCCATGTCGGCCACCGTCCCGAGAGCCACCAGGTCCAGCAACTCCCCTTCGTTCAGCCGAAGGGCCATCCGGTCATGGCGTGCGCTGCGCAACAGGGCCTGCGCCAGACGAAAGGCCAGGCCCGCACCGGTCAAATGGACGGCGGCCGAGTCTCCGCCCTCCTGTTTCGGGTTGATGATGGCGCTGGCCGGCGGCACTTCGGGGCCGGGCGTGTGATGGTCCGTGATGATGAGGTCCAGACCGGCGGCCCTGGCAAGCGTCGCCTCGTCCACGGCGCGGATGCCGCAATCCACCGTGATGACCAGGCGCGCGCCGGCCTGCGCCAGCCCGGACAGCGCCGGGCCATTGAGGCCGTAACCCTCACTTTCACGGTCCGGAATGTAGGCCTGCGCGCGGGCGCCCAGGGCCTGCAGCGTTTGCAAAAGCAGCGCCGTGGCGGTCACGCCGTCCGCGTCAAAGTCGCCATACACGACGATGACCTCGCCACCGCGCAGCGCGGCGCGAACGCGCGCAACGGCGGCCTGCATGCCTTTCATGGCCCAGGGGTCAACCCTTGCGCCAGGGCCATTCAACCAGGCGAGGGCTCCCGCGGGCGTCGACAGGCCGCGATTTTGCAGAATCTGCGCGATCAGAGGGTGGACTTGACCCCGGTCGTCCGCTTGTGAAGCGGTCAGGGGCCTTGCCACCACCCACTGCGTCGACCCGTTTCGCATTTGGGACTTCTCCGGAGCAGTCAACGCGCCACCTTGCCGGGCGGCAGCCGGCAGTTTACCATGCCCCCGTCCGCACATGCCGGGAACTGCCATGGCCGACGTCGTCTTTATGGGTACGCCGGAATTCGCGCTACCTGCCCTGCGCGCCCTCATCGCCCGTCACCGGGTCAGGGGCGTGGTTACCATGCCCGATCGCCCGGCCGGCCGGGGTTTGGCGCCGCGCATTTCCTCCGTGAAGGCGCTGGCGCTGGAACACAACCTGCCCCTGCTGCAGCCGCGCAGCCTGCGGCGGGAAGAGGCCGTCGCGGCCCTCGGCGCATGGCCGGCCGACGTCTTCGTCGTGGCCGCCTTCGGACTGATTTTGCCGCAGCGCGTTCTGGATTTGCCGCCGCGGGGCTCGCTGAACATCCACGCGTCCCTGTTGCCGCGCTGGCGCGGCGCGGCGCCCATTCAGGCGGCCATACGCGCCGGCGATGCACAAAGCGGCGTCAGCCTGATGCTGATGGACGCCGGCCTCGACAGCGGCCCCGTGCTGGCGCAGCAGGCCCTTCCGCTGGCGCCCGCCGAGACCGCCCAAAGCCTGCACGATCGCCTGGCCAGTTTGGGCGCGGACCTGCTGATCGCAAACCTGCCGGACTGGCTGGAGGGAAGTCTGGAGCCGCAGCCCCAGGACGAGGCCGGGGTCACGCTGGCGCCACAACTGCGCAAGGAGGACGGCTGGATCGACTGGACGCAGCCGGCGCTGCACGTCGAGCGCCAGATTCGCGCCTTCACGCCCTGGCCGGGCAGCCACACAGCCTGGGACGGTCGACAGTTGAAAATCCTTCAGGCCGGGGTCGTCCCTGGCTCCGCCCCGCCCGGGCGAGTGATTCCAATGCCTGAAGAGTTTGGCATTGGCACCGGCGCGGACCTGCTGCGTCCCCGTCGCCTGCAACTGGCTGGGCGCAGGGCGCAGGCCAGCGCGGACTTCCTCAGGGGCCGGCCCGATTTCCTCAACGCCACACTTGGCCGCCCCGATCAGTAAGCGAGCACGTCCACCACGGATCGCACGGCCGCAGCGCTGTGCTCCAGCGCCGCGCGTTCCTCGTCGTTGAGTTGCATCTCGATAATTCGTTCCACGCCGCCCGCGCCCAGCACGGCGGGCACACCGACGTAGAGTCCTTCGATGCCGTATTCGCCATTGAGCAGCACGGCCGATGGAATGACTCGCTTCCGGTCCCGCAGGATGGCCTCGACCATTTCTACCGTGCCGGCAGAGGGCGCGTAGAATCCGCTGTAGCCAAGCAGAGCGACGATTTCCCCGCCGCCCTGACGCGTTCGCTCAATGATGGCCTGCAAGGTCTCCTCATCCATCAGTTCGCGCAGGGGAATACCCGCGACCGAGGTGTGCCGCGGCAGGGGCACCATCGTGTCGCCGTGGCCGCCCAGCACCATGCCATGGACGTCGCGCACGCTGACGCCCAGCTCCTGGGCAATGAAGGCCTTGTAGCGCGCCGTATCCAGCGCCCCGGCCTGCCCGATGACGCGCCGCGACGGAAAGCCGCTCTCTTCCAGCACCACGTGGCACATGGCGTCCAGCGGATTGGAGACCACCAGCAATATGGCGTCGGGCGAGAGTTGCGCCACGCGCCGCGTCACCTCGCCGACGATCCCCTGGTTGGTACGGACGAGATCGTCACGGCTCGGATATTCCCCGGTCACGGGGTCCTTGCGCCGCGGCACGCCGGCCGTGATGACCACCAGGTCCGACCCTGCCGTCGCTTCATAATCGACCGAGCCGGAGAGCGCGATGTCAAAATGCATCACCGGGCCCGCCTGCCCCAGATCGAGGGCCTTGCCGCCGGCCATGCCCTCAACGATGTCCACCAGTACCACGTCGGCGAGTTCCCTGGCCGCGATCCAGTGCGCGCAGGTCGCGCCGACGTTGCCCGCTCCGACGATGGTCACCTTGCTACGTGACATGCTGCCTCCAGCCAGTCCATTGCCCGCCCGCCAACGGCGCGGCAGTATAGCACATGCAGCTGCCTCACTCCACGCCGGCGCTGCCTTGACTTCGCGGGCGCAGGGCGGCAAAATAAGGGTGACGAATGTCGTGAGGAAGCGCCGTGACCAGCAAACCGCCTGCCCTGACCCTGGCGACCCTGCTGGCCTTTGTGGCCGGGCTGGGACTGACCCTGATGGTCCTCGGCGCCGCGCTGGGCGTCACGGGCAGCGGCGGGGGCAGTGACCTTGGCGTGTTGTTTGTCGCCGGCGCCATGCTCTTCATCTGTGGCGTGATCGCCTGGTTCGCCAGCGCTCGCCCCGATGCCGTTTTCGACGACATTGACGAACCCCGCTACCACGGCCACGACGACCACTGAGCGTGGACCTCCCGCGCCGGACAGTTGAAGACCATTTTCATGGACATGTTCTGCGTCTGGCGAACGTGACCCTGCTGTCCACGCTGGCGGACTCAGCGGCCGAAACGCTGGCCAGCGGCCCCCTGCTCCTGCGTTATGGCCTCGTCTGCCTCGAAACGCCGCAACTCTGCCTGGTGCCGGAACTGGTCGTGATGGAATACGGGGAACTGTTGAACGGCGAGGCCGCCTGGGACTTCCTGCTGCATCACAGCAACCTGCATCCCCGCGCCGAAGTGCTGGGCCGTCGCGACGACGGGGAGGAAGACCAGTTGCGCGTCAGTCGGCTGGACCTGGCGCAAACGCCCCGCGTCCTCGTCTGGCCCGCGGACTCAGCCGGCAGGGCCACGCCGGTGGCAAGGCCCCAGGCCCTCATCGCCGACGCGGCGGACTCCCTGCCCGGGCGCCTGCGCCAGTTTCTGCCCCTGTACCCGTCCCTCGCCGACTGGCGCCGTGAACACATTTGACGACCCCTTCGACGAGGTTCTGCCGGCGGACCATCGCTCCGGCTACGTGGCCGTGGTGGGCAGACCCAACACCGGCAAGTCCACGCTCATCAACGCCATACTCGGCCAGAAGATCGCCATCGTTTCGCCGCGGCCACAGACCACCCACCGTCAGCAACTGGGTATCCTGACCGAGGCGGAGGCCCAGATCGTATTCGTCGATACTCCCGGACTGCACGAACCCCGTCACCGCCTGGGTCAACACATGGTGCGCGCCGCCAGCGACGCCCTGCGCGACGCCGACGTCATTCTCTGGCTGCTGGACGTGTCCCGTTCGCCCAACGACGAAGACCGCAGCATTGCCGAACGAATCCGCCGGCGCCATGGCGACGTACCTGTCGTGCTGGCGCTCAACAAGGCGGACCTGCTGCCGGACCCCGCGAACGAGGCTGCGGGAGACGCGCACAAGGCACTGGTCGCGCATGAGCAGGTCTGCCTGCTGAGCGCCCTGCACAATCAGGGAGTCGCCGATCTGGTGGCCCAGCTGCGCGCCATGCTGCCGCCAGGACCGCGTTACTTCCCCGCCGACCAGGTCAGCGAAGTCAACCTGCGCTTCATTGCCGCCGAAGTCGTGCGCGAAAAGGTCATGCTGGCCACCAGTCAGGAGATACCACACGCCGTCGCCGTGGAGGTTGATGAATACCGCGAGCGGAGCGCGACCCGCAGCTACATCAGCGCCATCCTGTACGTCGAGCGCGAGTCGCAAAAAGGGATTCTGGTGGGCAAGGGCGGCCGCATGATCCGGGACCTGGGCCGGGCGGCGCGGCTGGAACTGGAAGGGATGCTGGAAACCCGCATCTATCTGGAATTGCGGGTGAAGGTGCGCAGGAACTGGCGCAGGGACGACGAGTTTCTGCGTCGCCTGGGTTATCGCATCCCCGGACGCGCGAACTAAACCTGGTTGCCGGGAAGCTTCCGGCTGGCCTCCGCGTCCGCGGCGATTTGCGTCGCCAGGGCCTCGAGACTCTCGAATTTCCGCTCGTCGCGCAGGCGCGCTTCGAAACTGACCCGCAACCACTGGCCGTAAACGTCACGGTCGAAGTCCAGAATGTGGGGCTCGACCGTGAGAGACTCGCCGTCAAAGTGCGGGCGCCGGCCCACGTTGGTCGCCGCCCGGAATCGTTCCTCGCCCAGCCACACCTGGCTGGCATAGACGCCATTGGCCGGCATGACCTGCTGCTCCCACACGGCGATATTGGCCGTCGGGAAACCCAGTTGGCGGCCACGCCCGGCGCCGCGCACGACCTCGCCCGCGACGACGTGACTGCGGCCCAGTCCGCGACGGGCGGCGGTCAGGTCTCCCGTTTCCAGCGCCTTGCGTATCGCCGTGCTGCTGATCACACCCTCTCCGTCCCTGACGAGATCGTTGACCTGCACGTCGAAACCCTTCAGTCGGCCAATTTCACGCAAGCGGTTGACGTCCCCTTCGCGCCGATGGCCCAGCGCGAAGTCCTGCCCCACGGACAACTCGCGCATGTCCAGGCCCTGGCGCAGTTGCCGGCAAAATGCTTCCGCGCTGACCCGACGCAAGGCGTCGTCGAAAGCCAGGGTGTACACGTCATCGATCCCCTGCTCCCGCAGCAGGGTCTCCTTTTCATCCGGACGCGTCAGGTAATAGCGACCGTGCAGGCCCCGCAGGACCAGGTCCGGGTGCGGGAAAAAGGTGACGACCGCCGCCCTCAGCCCCGACTGCCGCGCCCGCCGCACCAGCCCCTCCAGCAGACGCTGGTGGCCGAGGTGAACGCCATCAAATACCCCGATGGTCACCAGTGACGGTCCGCGCGGGGGCCGCGACGTCAGGTCAGCGAGCGATACTGCCCCGCTCATTGTGGCGGGAAGACCTTGCGCGGCTTCCAGAGTGAAGCGTCGCCTTCGACAATGGCCAGCAGGGAGCCCCCGGGAGTCAGGGCCTGGGCAAGCGCGGTCGAGGGATCGCCCTTGCGCCGCGCCACGGTCCGGCCCTGCAACAGATGGTCGCAGGCCGCCTCATCGAGGTGTAGCGACGGGATCTGAGGCAGGGCCTGGGCCGCCGGCACCAGCAGGCTGCGCCAGTCCGGCCTGGCCAGCAAGTCATCCGGCGTCGTGGCGTCCTGCAGCCGGAAAGCGCCGCTCGCCGTACGGGTCAGCGCCGCCAGGTGTGCGCCCGTCCCCAGCGCCTCGCCAAGGTCATGCGCCAGACTGCGGACGTAGGTACCGGCGCTGCAGGTCAGTTCCAGCGTAAAGGTCGGCGGCGTCCAGTCGACCAGCTCCAGAGAATGCAGGGTCACGCTGCGGGGACGCCGGGTCACGGCCACACCGGCGCGCGCCAGTTCGTAAAGTTTGCGGCCGTCCTGTTTGACGGCGCTGTACATGGGTGGCAACTGCTCCAGGTCGCCGCGAAAACTGTCGAGGGCCTCCATCACCGCCTCGCGTTGCAGGCCGGAGGCATCGCGCCGGTCCAGCACCTCGCCTTCCGCATCCCAGGTGTCTGTGCTCACGCCCGGCCGCACCACGGCCAGGTAGCGCTTGTCGCCGCGCATGACGTATTCGCTGAGGCGCGTGGCCCGACCCACGCAGAGAACCAGCACACCCGTCGCCAGGGGGTCCAGCGTTCCGGCGTGGCCCAGCTTGCGCAGGCCCAACGCCCGCCGCAACCGGGCCACCACGTCATGGCTGGTCATGCCCGCCGGCTTGTTGATGTTCAGAAAGCCGAAGGCATTCATGGTCCGGCCGTCGCGCTGCCCCCGTTCGCCGCCACGTGCAGGAGCGGCAGAACGCGATCGCGCGCGGCCTGCAGCGGCCCGGCGATGGTCGCGCCCGCCGCCTGGGCATGGCCGCCGCCGCCCAGCGCCACGGCGACCCACGCGACGTCCCAGGGCGGCTTGCTGCGCATGCTGAGCGAGACATTGCCGTCTACCAGTTCGCGAAAAACCACGGCGACGCGGGCCTCGGCCGTGGAGCGCAACAGCGACGGCAGGTCGCCGTCTTCCCCGGCTTCCAGTCCCACCCGCCTGCAGTCCTCAACACGGATCTGCGCCGCAACGACGCCCCTGTCCAGAGACAAGGACGGCAGGACCTGTTGCCAAAGCCTGAGTTCGGCGAAGGGTCGACTGTCAAAGGTCTGCGCGACGATATCGTGCAGCGAAATGCCGGGCTCCATCAGTTCCAGGGCGGTCCGCAGGGTCCCGGCACGAACGTTGCTGGTGCGAAAGCCGAGCGTATCGGTGACCAGGCCGGTCAACAGCGGACGGGCGACGTCGGGAGAAAGGGGCAGGTCAAGGGAACGCAGCCAGTGAAAGACCACTTCGCTGGCCGAAGCTGCCTCCGGCATCACCAGCTGCATGTCGCCAAAACCCGTGTTGCTGACGTGATGGTCCAGGTTGATGACCGTGCTACAACGCGCCATCCCCTGCGCGCCAACCTTGCCGACGCGCTCCGGGCTGTTGGCGTCCACGCAAATGAGCAGGTCTGCCTGCAGCTCCGGCAGGGTTGACAGGACCCGGTCGGCGCGGGGCAGAAATTGCAGGCCGGGGGGCACACCGCCGTCCACGGCGCAAGTCACGTCCTGTCCCTGCGCGCGCAGGGCATTGCCAAGGCCCAGCAGCGACCCTATGGCGTCGCCATCCGGCTCGACGTGGGTGACGATGAGGACGCCGCCGGCCCCGGCAAGTGCGGCATTGGCGGCCGCAAAGTCAATCATGGGCGCCGTCTTCAGGGTCGGGCGCTTCCGGCGGAATGTCCAGCCTGCTGATCAGATCGTCCATGCGCGCGCCCTCTTCCGGCAGGAAGTCCCAGTGAAAGTTCAATTCGGGAATGGCGCGCAGGCGCAGGCGCCGCCCGACCTGGCGCCGCAGGAAGCCGTTGGCGCGCGCCAGCCCGGCCAGCACCTCCGGCGCCCGTTCCTCTTCACCGAGGGCGTTCACGTATACGTCGGCGTACAGCAGTTCCGGGTCCAGCGTGACGTCGGTGACGGTGACGTTTTGCAGGCGTGGGTCCCGGACCTGGCGCAGCAACAGTTCACCCAGAATGACGCGGATGCGCCCTTCCACCCGCTGCTGTCGAATGCTCATGTCCCTGGCCGGCTACCGCGACGCACGACGTAGAATTCGAGCAGGTCCCCTTCCCGAAAGTCGT
This sequence comes from Anaerolineae bacterium, assembly GCA_034428275.1. Taxonomy (GTDB): domain Bacteria; phylum Chloroflexota; class Anaerolineae; order Aggregatilineales; family Phototrophicaceae; genus JAGWBD01. The sequence goes on along the minus strand of DAOUIB010000010.1, from coordinate 583 downwards.
TGTAGCGTTCCAGATTGATGCCGCATTCGAAGCCGGCCCGCACCTCGCGCACGTCGTCGCGCACCCGCTTCAGCGAGCCGATGCGCAGCCCGTCGGCCAGCACGCGGTCATCGCGCAAGACCCGCGCGCGCGCGTTGCGCTGGACCGTTCCCTCGCGCACGTAACTGCCGGCAATGTTGCCCACGCGGGAATTGCTGAAGACCTGGCGCACTTCCGCCAGTCCCAGTTTTTCCTCAATGTCTTCGGGTTCCAGCATGCCGTGCAGGGCGAGTTCGATGTCTTCCAGCAGGTTGTATATGATGTTCCAGTTGCGTATATCCACGCCCTGGGAATCCGCCACGCGTCTGGCGGTCGAATCCACGTCGACGTTGAAACCGACCACGATGGCTTTGGAGGCCGCTGCCAGGTTGACGTCGTTTTCGCCAATACTGCCGATGTCCGCCGCGAGGATGCGCAGCTGGATGCCACCGCGGTTTTCGTCCGAGAGCTTCTCCAGAGAATCGAGTATCGGTTGCAAACTGCCCTGATAATCGGCCTTGACAATGAGCGCCAGTTCGCGCGTATCGCCGCTGCGAAAGCGCGC
>DAOUIB010000009.1:0-8643 GCA_034428275.1 Anaerolineae bacterium | reverse complement strand
GGGTTGACGCGCTATTCCGCGCGCCAGATCCCGCCCGTCCGCGCCCGCAAAATGATTGAAGATGGCGCATTCCGGGCGCTGCAGGACCTCGCGGCCGTTCCGCCCTTCCTGCCTTCACCGCCAGTGACCATAACGGCCGAGATCACCATGGCGGAAATGATGGAAGACTTCCGCGGCCGGCCGGGCCTGGAACTGGACTATGACTCGCTGAAGGTCCACAGCCGCGCCGGCACCTGGCTGCAGGCCTGGGACCAACTGTGGGACTGGTCCGTCTGAGCCCGGGCCGCACACAGCGCCAGTGTCGGCCCGGGCCGTTGCCGACGGCCGTTTTGACGGCCCGCACGCCACCTACATGGCGGCGCAACTGAGGCTACTGAGGAAGCCCTGCGCGATAGCTTGCCCGGCCTCCGACTCAAGAGCCGCCATGATCAGCCGCAGTCCTATGGCCCTCCAGGCATCGGTCGTTTCGTCTTCGCTGATGCCGGCTTCAAGGTCGACATCCGCAAGGGTTTCCCACACCTGTTCCATCGGAAGACCGATCGCCGAGAGGGTTGGCTCCATTTGCGCCATGTCGACGATGATGCCTTCCCCGGTTATCGAAGTCTCGGCCTTCTCCGCCAGTGCGGGCGCGATGGGGACCTCGGGCAGGGTGGTGTTCACGCTGATGGCGATGCCGTCAAGCGCCGAAATGGCAGTATCGGCGATGTCCAGGGCGCCATTGAGGTGCGCCGCGAGAATATGCCCGACGAGGATGCCCTGCTCGGAGTGATCAGAAGGGCCAATGCCGATGGCCGCGCCCATCAGGGCGCCATGGGAACTGGAGAAAAAGAGCGGCACTCCATTTTCTTGCGCAACCCCTGCGATAATGGGCAGGCCGGCCGAGGTCGTCACATCAAAAGGTACGACCAAAGCGTCCACGCCCTTCCTGATGAGGCCCTCCGTCGCCACAAGCAGTTCCGACAGGTCCGTGGCCCCGGCCGCCTCGACTGCAATGCCGGCTGCCTCGGCCGCCTCCGCGATTTGCCTCGCGCCAATGACGCCGCTGATTTCGCCGCTGCTGTGCAAGGCGCCTATGCTGCTCATGTCCGGCACCTGCAAATGCATGAGTTCAAGAACGTAGGCGTAGTCGATGACCACCTCGACGCCGGTGACGTTGTCGGCCTTGTCGCATGGGCCGACCGCGATGCCCGACTCATAGGGGCTGACCGCCTGCGCGAAAAAGATGGGCGGCGGATTTTCCATGTCCTGCGTCGCGTTCATCGCCGCCAGGGTCATCGGCGTCGATTGCGTGACCAATACGCTCGCGCCCTTGTCCAGCACGGTTTCGACCAGAGCGTTGGCAGCGGCGAAGTCAAAGCCGGCATCGCCGCGCAGGATGTTTAGCTTCTCGCCTTCGAGTTCCATGCCCGCAAACAACAAGGCGCCTTCGTCTGCATTAATAAAGCCGCCGGCCTGCAAGACCGCGAAGATGCCGAACTGTACGTTGAGCCCGCCGGCGCCGGCCGGCGTGCCGAATGTCAAAATGGCGACCGTGGGGGCGTCGTCTGCCGCCGTGGGTGCAACCGGCATGCAAGACAAGAGGACAATGGTAAGAATCAACCTTTTCATCCTTGCTCTCTCCTTCACTGAATACTTCGCGTAAACGTTCTTCTGACACATATGACAATAAGTCGTGATTGATTTTTTTGTACCTTATGTTCCTGATAATTGCACGGATTCGTTTGGATGGGCTACAATTCATACCGATACAGTGTCGCCTATCGAATCTCAGGCTGGAGGACAATCATGCGGATAATTGTTGCACTGTTTGCTTTTGTTGTTTTGCTCCTCGGTGGCGTCTTCGCCTCTGCCGATGGCCACTTGACTCCGGTCAAATTGCAGTTGCAATGGGTGGCGCAGTCCCAGTTTGCCGGTTACTTCGCCGCCGTCGACCAGGGCTTCTACGAGGAAGAGGGCCTCGACGTCACCATTCTCGAGGGCGCGGTTGAAATAGTGCCGCAACAGGTCGTGACCTCCGGCGGCGCCGAATTCGGCCTCGCCTGGGTGCCCAAGGTGCTGGAATCGCGCGAGGCCGGCGCCAACCTCGTCAACATCGCGCAGGTCTTCCAGCGCAGCGGCACCCTGGAAGTCTCCTTCGTCGATACCGGCATCGAGTCGGTCGAGGACTTCGAGGGCATGCGCATCGGCACCTGGGGCTTCGGCAACGAGCACGAGCTCTTCGCCGCCATGCGCACCGTCGACATCGACCCCAACAACCCCGAGGACGTCACCGTCGTGCAGCAGCCCTTTGACATGTCGCTGCTGCTCAATGGCGAACTTGACGCGGCCCAGGCGATGACCTACAACGAGTATGCCCAGGTGCTTGAGGCCGAGAATCCCGACACCGGCGAACTCTATCAGCCCGAAGACCTGAACGTCATTAACTTCAATGACGTGGGCACGGCCATGCTGCAGGACCACGTCTTCGTCAACGCCGACTGGCTGGCGGAGGAAGGCAACGAGGACATCGCCGTCTCCTTCCTTAAGGCCAGCTTCCGCGGCTGGATCTTCTGCCGCGACAACCCGGACGAGTGCGTCGAAATCGTTCTGGAAAATGGTTCGACCCTGGGTGAGAGCCACCAGACCTGGCAGCTCAACGAAATCAGCAAGCTGATCTGGCCCTCGCCGGACGGCATCGGCATCATGGACGAGGACCTCTGGGCCCAGACCGTGGCCGTCGCCATCGAGGGCGAGGTTATCAGCGAGGACCCGGGCATGGACGCCTACCGCAGTGATCTGGCGCAGGCTGCTCTTGATTCACTGGGCATGAGCATGCCCGACACCGACGTGAACGGCGACATGTGGGAGCCGGTTGAGGTCATGCTGCGACCCGGCGGCGAGTAATCCCCCGACGGAAACACCATCAACACAACACGCCCGCCTTCCGGTGGGCGTGTTTTTTTGCCATTTCGTCATGCAGATCTGCAGCGACGTCAACCAGTGGTGGAACAACTGGTCGATCTTGATGCCTGTGCTGGTTCTGGCGGCCACACCCATGATCATCTTCCAACTTTTCATACGGCGGCACATCGTCGCCGGCCTGACCGCCGTCTCGCTGCGCGGCTGGCGTCGCGACAACAGAATCCGGCCAATAACCGCGCAAGTTGCATGCAGCGACCCGTGGAACCGGTAAGCGTCGGATTCACAAGCCGGACTAAGGTGCACCGCAAGAATCTGCAACGGGGAACCTGAAACGCTGTCCCAACTCCGGGACAGCATAAAGTGAAATGCGCCGAAACAATTTATTTGCCCGCATCCCGGACCGGGCCTTCCGGTGGACAGGTCGCGATGCGAACGGCCGAGCAGAAATATTCTGCCCTTCCCGCCCGTCCCGGGAGGACGGGATATCGGTTGCGCGAGCGATGTGACTGCCAATCTACCGGATTCAGTGTTGACGCGGGAGGCCGTCGGTGAGCCATATATCAGTCAATTTGACAAATATCATGAATTACTTGCACCAGGTCTTGACTTATAGATACCTTAATGTTAGCGTACTGCCGTTTTAACTTACAATTCGAAGCGGATTGGCCCAAAAGGTCCATAATTTGTTAACCTGGTTGCATCCACAGCATAACCTGACCCAGACTGTAACTTAATCGCCGCCGCAATTCCCCATGTTGGTTGGATAAACCTTCTCTCCGCCGCAGAGAGCTATTGGTGCGCACGTTTGTATGCCAATAAGAGAGAGGGTCCCGAGTCAAAATGTGCAGCAGATTGTTCGTTATCTGCATCTGCACCATCAGCGTTTTGTTTACAGCAACTTCGACGCAATCGCAGGCAACCAATCCGACGGTTGCTGCCTGCGGATTGCCCACAGGCGGCAGCATTGTAGCTGACGTCACCTATACCCTGACTGCCAATTGCACCCAGGCATCGTCACTGATAATCCAGGCGGGAATATCAGTGACCATAAACGGTGCCGGCTACGAGATCGACGGTGCGGGGCTCTCCAGCACCAGCCTGATCATTGACACAACCAACGGCGCAACGCTGAACATCAGCAACGCGACGATCGTCGGCGGAGGATCAAGCGCCTTTGGCGCAATCAGATTCCGCACAGGTACCTATAGCCTTTCAAACGTGACCATGCGGGAATTCCAGGGCAGCGCGCTGTGGATGCGGCAGGGCAGCGGCACGACCGTTACCCTGAGCAACATGCTCTTTGAGGACGGATCTGGCCGGTACAACAGTCCTAAAGGCTTCGGCTCCGTCATTGAAGCTGCCAACGCCGCCGTAGTGACGGTCACGAACATGGTCGTTCGCGATGTCGTCTTCGGTAATGCAGCGCTCAACGTGGGTTACAACTCCAGCCTGACGCTGAACGGCTGCCTGACCATGGACCGGATTTTCCCGCAAAACATGCACGCGGATGCCAACTCAAACGGCTCCATAACCGACAACAGCACCGGGACTTGCAGCGGCACGATCGGCAACGGCGGTTCGGCAACCAGGGTGGTACCACCGCCGCAGCCGGCCGCCTGTGGCCTGCCGGCGCAAGGCTTCATTGCCTCGTCCGCCACATACAATCTGACTGGCACCTGCGTACAAACCGGCCCGCTCTACATGCCCCTTGGCGTGAACGTGACTATCAACGGTAACTGGAACCACATTACCGGCGACGGTTCGCGATTTGTCATGATTGCCATCGGAGGCGGCTTTTCGATGTCCCGGATACTGGTCAGGGACCATCCCTGGTATGCCTTCTACACCACGCTGGACCAGCATCCATTTGCAATCAGCGAAACCACGTTTCGCAATCTCGCACGTCCCCTTAACCTCTTTGCCGCCACGGGTACCCTGAAAGATGTGGTTTTCGAGGACATCGATTCATCCTCTGTCAATTCTGTCACTATATCGGGCACGATGCGCGTCATGCGGGAGGCGAAAATCACGGCCACAGATGTCATTATGCGCCGCAACACCGCCAGTCAAAGTCTGGTCTATGTGGGAAACCCGAATACCAGCCTGACTCTCGAGGGGTGCTTTAGCAGCATTGACAACACGCCGGACGCGATCAACGTTCAAAACAGTGGCGTCTTCACCGACAACTCTACGGGCCCGTGTCCCGAATTCAACTTTCCGTTCGTCAAACAAACGTTGCCTGTGGCAAATTCCTGTAACCCCCATGGCGTCAATTGTCCCGATTACAATCCGCATCCCTACGGAGGAGCCTGCGCCAACAGCACCGGACTTGAAGCCATTCCGGTAGGGTCGATCGCCTGCCTCTTCCGCCAGAGGTACGGTGGCCCGAACACCGTGATGTCCGTCTATGGCGTCGATGAGCATTCAAGGGGCTTCCACCTCCTGACAGTAGCCCAGGCGCAGCTGGATGCAGTTGCAGGGCAAAGTGTCATCACAGTTTCACCAGATGGCCGTGCGCTGGTGGTCAAGTGGGCGGACAACAACGTGACCGTCAAGGTGGGGCCCGACCACGAGGACAAGATCCTTCACGTGACGATGCAGAGCGGTCTGTACGGGCCAGTCATTGGCACGATTACCACTTATGGCGAAGCACCGGGTCTGCCCTGGCTGGGGGGCAGAACAGCGCCGGCGCAGACTCAAGGGACGTCGTCGCAAACGGGGACCACGCAGGCACAGACGCAACCGCAAGCGACACATTCGCAGACGCAAGCAGTTGAACGGGCCCTGCAGAATTGCCGCATCGCACCAAGAGTGCTGCTGAACCTGCGCCGGCAACCTCATGGCACAATCCTTGGCACGGTGTCTTCCGGCGAATGGCTGCCCGCGATGGCGCGCAAGGACGGCTGGTTCAGGGTCAACTATAACCGGATCGACGGTTGGCTCAGCGCGGATTACGTGTCCGCGTCTGGCAATTGCGCTTAAGCGGAGCCGGAAACATAGACGGGTTGGGCACCAGAGCAAATGTAAGCTCCGGGTTACACTGCTTGCTGACACGCGTATGCCACGGCAAGTCCGGTGAAAAGGGGCAACTCCGTCGCGTCGCCGGGCGAAACGAAGTCGGTGCCGCCGGGGATTGCCCATGATAGTCTTCTATATCGTTATGCAGCGGCATTTCGTCGCTGGTTTGACCGCGGGCTCCTTGCGAGGATAGCGCTAGGTCACTCTCCGGATATCGGAGAGACCCGCGAAAAAAACACGCCCGCGTTGTGCGGGCGTGTTTCTCTTGTCGCTTTTGGCCTTAACTGCCATGCATGGCGCGTGTCCGTGCCAGCATTTTTTCCCGCATTTCCGGCGAGCCGTCGTGGCTGGTGCCGAACCAGTGGTCGAAGGGGAACTCCGGTTCGCCATAGTTGCATTCGAAGTAACGATGATGCAACTGATGGAAGTAGGAGGCGACCGGCAGCTTGACGTCGTCCCTGACGACCGCTTCCTCGAAGCCGACGTGTCCCTGGGCGGCGGAGAGCGCCGCGTGATGCCCAATCAGGATCGCATGAATGGGATGCGAGGGCACGATAAAGAAAATCAGCGGCCCCGTGAAGTAGAGCAGGTGCTCGATCGGGTGCATCGACAAACCGGACCAGGGGCCGATGTTGATGTTCTTGTGGTGCAAGTAGTGCGCGGCCTTGTATAGCGGCTTCACGTGCAGCAGGCGGTGCGTCCAGTAGAAGTGGAACACGCGCCACATCGGGATCAGGGCGAGAATGACCAGGAACCAGACCGGCTGCTCGCGCGGGTCGATCCAGGGGAAGTGGTTGTTGGCGTAGCCCCAAAGCATGAAGGCCTCGAACAGCGTCCAGATGGTCACGCCGCTGGCCAGGCTCCAGAAGATGTTGTCGCGCACCTGGTCGTTCCACAGGAATTGTCGCTTGCCCACCCCCATCCAGTCCGGTGTGTACTTGTAGCGGAATCCCTGCACCTTGCGCGACCAGAACCAGATGTGCAGGGCGCTGGCGAAGACCGTCATCATGACCAGGTTGCGGGCGAAAATCTCCAGCATCCAGTCCAGGCGAAATTCGGCCGTGCGCGACGGTTCCGGCGTCAGGTACAGCCAGGTCAGGGTTGCGACGACCATGTAGAATATGTTCCAGGGCCAGAGGTGATGGTAAATCCACTTCACGACGGCCATGGGTCGGGGCGGCCAGGCGAACATCGGATTGGGCGCGCCGATCTCCTTGTCCGGCTGCCAGTAACCGCGTTCGTCACGCGGCATGCCGTCGACAAGGCCGTCCCGTTCTTCACTCTTTTGTGCCATGGTATATCAATCTCAAGATTGCTGTCTGATTCAAGCATATAGCCGGGTTGCGCCCTGTGCAAAATTGCCTTGCCAGAACGGTGGATCACTTACTCGCCGGCGGTGTTCAATATAATGCCTCGCATAAAATGCTTTTGAAGCGCAAGGAACAGGATGAGCGTGGGAATTGACGCTGTCAGCGCGCCGGCCATTTGTTGCGGGATGCTGCCCTTGCCGTATGTGCCCGAGAGCATCGCCAACGATGTCATGACCGGTCGCACGTCGTCTGACTTCGCCAGAACCTGCCCAAAGAGAAAGTCATTCCATATCCAGCTGAACTGCGTCACAAACAGAAAAAGAGCGGGCGCTTTCGCCATGGGAAGCACAATGCGCAACCAGGTTTGAAAGGAAGATGCCCCGTCCAGTGACGCCGCTTCAATTACTTCTTTCGCCATACCGATGAAGTAGTTGCGGAAGACAAATATGCAGAAGGGCACAGCAATGGCCGAGTAGAACAGCAGCATTCCCGCGCGCGTATCGTATAGCCCGACCGTCTGGTACATCTGAAACAGGGGCATTAGATACATTTGAAAGGGGAAGACAGTGCCGCTGTAGATGATCAGAAACCAGAAGAAAGGGAAGCGGATTTTCAGCATGGCAATAGAATATGCCGCCGATGACGCCACGATAACAGCCGTCAGGGAACCGACGGATGCGTAAATGAGACTGCTAACGAGCCCGTTGCCAATGCCTGACAATTCGGAAGCGGAAGCAATGTTGTCGAGCATCGTTGCCGCATTTTCCGGGAGAGCCAGGATCGCGCTTTGCGATTGCTCCCGCGGGGTCTTCATACTGCTCAGCGTCACAATGGCCAGTGGGGTAACCCAGGCCAGCGCAAACAGGCATAGCAGCCCCAGGACGAGATACCGGTCAAGAGATTGTTTCCCTGTCGAAAGTCTTTGTATCACAGGGCGCTTCTCTTTAAGGTCGCTCGTAAATAAAAGACAGAAAATGCTATCACAATCGTCGACAGTATCACCGCCACCGCCCCGGCATAACCCATTCGCCACATGATGAAGGCCTGGCGGTACATCGTCACCGCCAGCGTTTCGGATGAGCGACCGGGTCCGCCCTGGGTCATCACCCAGACCAGATCAAAGGTCATAAAACTTCCGATGACCGACATGATGACGACGATCGCCGTGATTGGCCGGAGCAGGGGCAGCTTGATGCGCCAGAAGAGTATTCGCTCGCCAGCGCCGTCTATCTTTGCCGCTTCGATGAGTTCTGGCGGTATGGTCTGCAAGCCGACGAGAAACAGCACCATGCTGGGTCCTAGCGCGCGCCATGAGGCTGCGGCGATCATCGCCAGCGTGTTTGTCGGCGCAAAGACCAGCCATGGGCGCGCCAAAGCGTCAAGACCGATCCAGCGCAGGGTTTCATTCAAGACG
>DAOUIB010000008.1:0-12630 GCA_034428275.1 Anaerolineae bacterium | reverse complement strand
CCCTGGATGCGCTCGGCCACCGTCGTCAGGCCGGCCATCTCATGCGTAACGCAGACGATGCGCCGGTGCCCCAGAGCCAGCATGTGACCCAGCGCCAGCGAAGCGCCACCATAATTGTCGCTGGTGACGACGTCGCCCGTCAGCGCCGGCGAGTCACGGTCCATGAGCACAAGGGGCGGAAGGCCGGCGTCGTCAAGAGTCCGGCTGGAACCCTCGTTGCGGGCATCGACGCAGGACCAGAGCAGCGCGCCGCTGAATCCTTGCGCCGACAGCTGGCCGAGTACGCGTCGTTCCTCGCGACAACTTCCGCGCGTGTTGTAAAAAACGACGTGGCAATCGTTACTGCTCGCCGCCGCTTCAACCCCTTTCAGCAACTCCCACTCGCGTTCGCTTTCAAAGTCGCTGATGATGAAGGCCACCAGCCGTTTCTGGCGGCTTTCCGGCGCGGGTTCGGCCACAAAGGTGCCGCGGCCAGGAATGCGCTCAATCAGCCCTTCGTGGCGGGCTTCGCTGAAGGCCTGCCGCACCGTGCTGCGGCTGATGTTCAGATTGCGATGCAACTGGTTCTCTGAAGGGAGACGGGTGCCCGGTTTCCATTGCCCGGAGAAAATGAGATTGCGCAGTTGCCGCTGCAACTGGGTATGCAGGGGGACCAGACTGTCGTGGTCAACCTGAAGTTCGACGGAATCGGCCATGAACACCCGTTAAGTCAAAAATAACTGTATCAACCTGTAGGTACAGGACAGGTTAACCCGCGAAACGGGGACATGCAAGGGCGAATCCAGGTAGAGGCAGGGCCGCAAGGCTCACCCGGCCCATCTGTTTTTGCGGTATGGCCCACGCGCCGGAGGGCGGCGCGCGCCATGGCTTGAAGGGGGCGGGGAGGCCCTATCCCACCCGTCGCGTCACCCGCTGCCCCAGCGCCGCCTGCATGCGCCCCATCTCCTGGCGCGCCTCGGCGTATTGCTCCAGCGTCAGGTCGTCCTGCGCCAGGGCATCCAGCACGACCCGCTCGCAGTCCACAAATTCCTGGGCAATCTCCGCCGCCTCAACCGCAATTTCCTTCGGGATGCTGGTCACGCCGTTCAGATCGCCGTGCAGCAGGTCGTTGGCATGGACCGCCAGGCCCCCCACCATGACCGGCGCATGCACCGCGCTCATCGTGATGTAGCCGTGCGAGCAGTTGGCGCCATCGGTGAACACCGGGAAGCCGATCTCGCGCACCTGGTCCAGGTCTCGCCCAGGCCCGCTGGTGATCAGCCCGACCGCGCCAAACTTCTGGTAGCTGGTGCACATCACCTCGCCGAAGGTCGCCGCCAGGGGCGGGTCGTCCAGGTCCTGAAAAACCACGATGGCCGGTCCGTCCAGCTCGTCAAAGGCGCGGATCTGGTCGTCCAGGCCCGCGTAGTCCGCGCCCTTCATGCGCGGATCGTAAGTCGTGCGACAACTGTGCGTGGAAGCGAAACCGACCATCGGTTTCATCTCCGGAAAGGCCGCCACGATGCTTCTGTTCATGAAGCCCTGGTTGCGCGGCCGCACTTCAAAGAGCTCGATGATGTTGCAGATCGTGGGCGTATCGAATTCCTGCAACCGGGCCAGCACTGCGGGCGTGATGCCGCTCATGATTTTTCCTTTCACCGCCATAGGAAGCGCGCCGCAGTGTAGTCCACAATGCAGGAAATTGCTTGCAGGCAGGGGGACGAGGGTTGTCCCTGCCCGGAGGGCTGTCAATCGAGCGAGCCGGCCTCGGCCAGAACCTGCGCGGGGACCTGGCGCAGATCGCGCGCGCCAACCCGCGACAGCGCGTGCAGCGCCAGCGTCAGGCCGGCCACTTCAATGAGGAAGACGGCCGCGTAGGCCAGGGACTCGCCGGCGCCGAAGAGCAGCGCCAGGTCGCGCAGCATGCCTCCGCCGGCGACTCCCGCGCCCCGCGCCAGGGTGACGACCAGGGTCCAGAAGCCGAGGAAGGTGCCGGCGCGGCCTTCCGGGCTCAGGTCCATCATCAGGCCCAGGGTGCCGATGTTCCACAGGCCCAGCCCCAGCCCCATCAGGACCAGGCCGGGCGTGACGAGCTGGCGCGATCCGGTCAGCGACGCGAAGGCGAAGAGCGCGAAGCTGAGGATCAGGAGCAGGACGCCGCCGACGGACAGGCGCGTATTGTTGAAGGGACGAAAGCGGCGCAGCAGGACCAGGGCCAGCAGTGACCCGACGATCGACATGCCGCCCCACCAGGCGGCGAAGCGGGTCGTCTGCTCCACACCCATGTCGAAGACCTCGGCGCCGAAGGGCTCCAGCACCAGGTCCTGGACGAAGGCGAAGGCCATGGACAGGGCCAGGTAAAGGAGGAACCAGCGCGTCTGCGCCTGGCGCCAGACCAGGTGCAGGTCCGCGCGCATGGAAGTCCGCGCTGCGGGCGTTGTGGAGCGGCCGCCGCGGTGCCGTTTCTCCTCACCCAGCAGCGCCAGGAACCACAGGCCGCCCAGCAGCAGCGCCGCGACCGCAAAGAACCGCGCGAGGCCGTCCGGGTCGAGGCCGCCGGCGCCTTCGCCCGCGGGCAACAGGACCGAAAACAAGACGCCGCCGATGGTGAAGCCCAATAGCAGGAAGGTCCACACCAGACCGACGGCGCGGCCGCGCTGCGACGCGCTGGCGCGATCATGGATGAGGGCCAGGAAGGTGCTGCCGGAAACCGAAATTCCGAAGCTGAAAAGCAGCAGCGACAGCGTGATCACCAGCCACATGAGCGCCGCGTCCGCCCTGCCGCGAGCCAGCGAGGCCGTCGCCAGGCCGAGGGCGAAGAGGCTGAAGGCCATCAACATGCGGCCCGCCCAGATCCAGGTCAGGCGGCGGTAACCGCCCAGGCGCTGCGCATCCGACATGCGTCCGGCCCACAAGCCCAGCGGCGCCAGAAAATAACGCAGGCCGAGCAGCAGCCCGACCGGCGTGGCGCTGTAGCCGAGGTCGCTGATCATGACGCGGTTCCACAGCCCGGTCGTCAGCACGTCGGCCATGCCCGAGCCCAGGTGGAAGAGGCCGTATTTCAGGTTACGTAAAACGGAAAGGCCCATACGACCTTCGGGGGGTCACTTGTGCAAAATAGTACAAAGAACCGCCCACCCTGTCAAGCGTGGCGGGAGGCGCGCAAGTCGTCAAAGGGCGCCGAGCCCGCCGCCACCGCCGCGCGGAGCCCGGCGACGGCGCGCAGGGCCGCGGCCTCGTCGGCTGCGGGCAGGTCCAGCAGGGCGAATTCGTCTTCATCCAGCAATTCTGTGGCCCCGTCGGGGGCGACGAAGAGGTCCAGCGCCAGGTCGTCGGCGCTGACGACCCCGTCGTCGATGCAGGCCGGGCGCGTGATGTTACAATACCAGCCCTTCAACGCGCCGCTGGCGCCATCCTCAATGCGAAAGACATTGTACCAGCGGTCGCTGTAAAACCATTCTGTGAAGACGTCGCCGCGTTTGAAGGTGACGCAGCCGAGGTCCACGTCGTCGAACCGGAATACGGCGCGCAGACAGACGTAACGCTCCCCCCGCCGCAGCACCCGTCCCTCATAGCGAAAGACCTCGCGCCCCTCGTGGTCCAGCTTGCGCACCAGGATATCGTTCACGCCCGACCCCGCGTGTGCACCAGCACGAGCAGGCCCTCGCGCAGGCGCAGACGGGCGCGCGCCCCGGTCAGGCGGTTGCTGACGCCGCGCGCCGGGCCGGGGGCCAGGGTCTCTTCCTTCAGTTCCCAACGCAGTCCTTCGCTGGCGACGCCCCTGGCCGCTCCCTGCAGCGGCAGCAGCGAAATCGTGTCGCCGGCCGCGCCGCAGATCTCGTGCGCGCCGGGGCGCAGCAGGCGGACGCGCTGCCGCCCGTCGAGCATTTGCAGGTCGCAGTCGCGCAATTCCTCCAGGGCCAGCAACTGGACGTTCGCCAGAGTCTGGTCGAGCCGGTCGCCGAAGGCGCCGAAGACCCGCAGACGGCGGTACGCGCGGGCGGCGGCCCACTTCAGCGCCAGTTCGAGGTCGGTCTCGTCCTTGTCGGCGGGATGACGCAGGACCTGCGTGCCGCTGGCCCGCAGCAACTCCAGTTCGCCCGCGTCGATCGAGTCCATGTCGCCGATGAGGACGTCGACGCGCAGGCCGCAATGGCGCGCCAGACGGGCGCCGCCGTCCGCCGCGATGATCGTCGCCCGCGCTGCGGCGGCCAGGGTCTCCGACAGCAGCGGCTCCGCCGTCAGAACCCCATTGGCGAAGACCAGCGCGTCAACGCCCGCTTTCATCCCCGTCCCCTCACGCTTCAGGCCAGTCGGGGTACGGTACACTGCGGCCCTGGCACTCGCAAGGAAGGGACGCATGCGCCGACGCGCCATTGCACTGGCGGGGCTCTGGCTGCTACTCATGCTGCCGGCGGGCGTCGGCCGCGCCCGGGAGGCCAGCGCCATCAACGCCCTTTCCGGCCTGCAGGTTGAGAAGGCCGTCGCCATCAACGCCCTCACCGGCCTGCAGGTTGAGAAGGCCGGCGCCATCAACCCCCTCACCGGCCTGCATGTCGAGGAGGCCGTCGTCATCAACCCCCTCACCGGCCTGCATATTAAAAAACCCGCCAACCTGCAGCGCAACCCGGTGATCGCCAAGGTCTCCAACGCGCCGGCCGAGGTGCGTCCGCAGGCGGGCCTGGCGGCCGCCGACCTTGTGTTCGAGCACTACGCCGAGGGCGGCCTGACGCGCTTCTCGGCGGTGTTTTACGGCCAACGGCCGACGCGGGTCGGCTCGATTCGCAGCGCGCGCCTGATCGACCTCGAGCTGCTGCCCATGTTGGGGGGACTGCTGGCCTGGTCCGGCGCCAGCAACGGGGTGCTGGCCCTGCTCAACGCCAGCGCGCATCCGGAACGTCTCTACATGGGCGTGCAGTATGAATGGCCCGTCTACTGGCGCGAACCCGGCATTCCCTCGCCGCACAACCTCTTCGTCAACGTGGCGGCGCTGACCGACCTGGCCGTCAGCGAAGGCGTGACCGGCGCGGAGTCGCTGAAGGGGCCGCTCTTTCTGGCGCAGCCGCCGGCCGGCGCGACGCGTCCGGCCCAATTGATCGATTTACGCTACCTGGCCACGCGCGTCACCTGGGTCTACCATGAGGCCAGCGGCCTCTATTACCGCTACGTCGACGGCGAGCCCCACCTCGACGCCGGCAGCGGGCATCCCCTGTTTGCCGCCAACGTCATCGCGCTCTACGCCGACCATCGCTTCAGCAACATCGTCGAAAGCGTGTGGCAGGGCATCACCCACTACAGCATCGACATCGACCTGGGCGGCGCCGGCGCGGGGCTGCTCTTCCGCGACGGTCGCCAGTACTCCCTGCGCTGGGCGCGCCCGACCGCGGACAGCATGCTGCGTTTCAGCGACGACCGGGGCGCGACCCTGGCCTTCAAACCGGGCAACACCTGGCTGCAGGTGATGCGACCCCCGGCGCAGCAGGACGGCGTGGAAGGGCTGACCGTCCTCGCTGCGGCAGGGTGAGCGGGCCGTGAGAGTCGCTGGCGCGAGGGCGGCGCGCCCTCTACACTGGCGGCCAGCGACGCGCCTCGCGGAGAGCCGCCGATGACACTTGCCAGGCGAATTCTGTTCGGCTGTCTGGCCGCAGCCCTGCCCCTCGTCGGGTCGGCCACTGCCCAGGAGGGCGGCATACGGGACCCGCTGCACCTGGCGCAGCGCTTCGGCGATTACGAGGGCGAAAGCCTGCTGGCGCCCCTCACGCCCCTTTACCGCGTCGGCCAGCGCGAACAGTTTTTCGTCAGCCGCAGTGACGCCGCCGAGCCGGAGCGCATCACCGCCACCCTGGCGGCGGCCACGCCCCTGACCTACGTCTGGGTGGAGGAAGGCCTCAATTACAGCGCCCCCGAGCTGGCCGCAACTTTCGAGGACCTGCAGTATCTGGCCCTGACCCTGCAGATGAGGGCCGTGCACGGCGATGCCACCCGCCTGCCGGGAATCGGGCTCGTCGCCGAACGATACAGCGTGTTGCCCCTGCCCGACGTCGATGACGACCCGCACCTCTTTCTGCTCTTCGCCGAAGGCACCGGCCTGGAGGCGGCCGCCATCAACCAGGCGGACCTGTTGCCGACGGCGCTGGCGCCCGGCAGCACCGGCAACCAGCGCGAACTGCTGCTGCTGGACGCATCGGCCCTCGGCAACCTGCCGCTCTCGTCCCCGGCCTGGTTGACGCTGGCTACGGCGGCCCATTTTGAATTCCTGTCACAGAATTACGCTCCGCAGCAATCGCTGTGGTTGCGACGCGCCCAGGCGCACTTCGTCGCCGCCCGTCTGCTCGGCCTGCAGCCCGTACTCGATACCGAAGCGCAGACCTGGCTGGAAGCGCGCGCCGTCCCGCTCACGCGGACGGGCGGCCTTGACCAGCCCGAAGTCAGCAGCGGCCAGGCCCTCTTTCTCGAGTATCTGCTGCAGCGCCACGGCGTTGGACTGCTGCAGCAGCTGTTCCTGCAGCCGGAGCCGGGTCTGGAGGCCGTGGACGCCGCCCTCGCCGACCTGAAGCTGACGGACGCGCTGACGGGGCGGCCGCTCAGCGGCCTGGACCTCTTTGCGGATTTCACCGTGGCCGTCGCCGGCGACCTGTTTCCGCCGGGCCCCCTGCTGGACGGGCGCTACACCCTGTTGCTCCCGGACCTGCCGGAAGGGGAACTGCCGAACGGGATCGTCCTCGAAAACCGCCTCAACGCCGCCGTGCAGGACCTGCCGCTGGACCAGTTCGCCACGCACTACTTCTACATCTACAACGACCAGCCGGCCGGTTTCCGGCTGCAGTTTCATGGCGCGGACGAAAGCGCCCTGCTGGCGCTGCCGGAGGACGACGACCCCGGCAACCTCTTCTACTGGAGCGGCCAGGGCAGCAATCGCGATCACACCCTGACGCGCCCGGTGGACCTGCGCGGCGTCGACCGGGCCACGCTGCATTTTGACAGCTGGCACCAGCTGGCGGAGCAGCGCAGTTACGTCTACGTCGCCGTCTCCGACGACGGGGGCGCCAGCTGGCAGATTCTCGACGGCGACCACGCCGGCGGCAATCGCCACGGCCTCGCCTACGGGCCGGGCCTGACCGGCATCAGCAACCCGGAGCCGCTGCGGCCCTTCCCCTACATCGGGGTGATGCTGGGCGGCGAGGGCCAGACCATCACCGAGATCATTGCCGCAGGGCCGGCGGTTGACAGCGACCTGCGGCCCGGCGACGAGATCGTCGGCCTCAACGGCGCGGACTGGGCGCAGGGCGACGGCATCTTCCCGACGCTGGAGCGTCACGAGCCGGGCGACACGCTGGACCTCAGCATCCGGCGCGGCGACGAGCGCCTCGTCATCCCGCTCACCCTTGGCGCGCATCCGGCGCGGCAACGACCGCGGCCGCCCCTGTGGCTCCCGCACGAGATCGATCTGGGCGCCTGGGCCGGTCAGGAAATCCTGCTGCGCTTCGAATACGTCACGCCGCCCGACGTGCAGGACGAGGGCCTGGCGCTCGACAACCTGCGCATTCCCGAAACCGGATTCCACGACGACGCCGGCGAAGAGGCCGGCTGGACCCTGCTGGGCTGGCAGCGGCGCGACAACTTCGTGCCGCAACGCTTCCTGCTGCAATACATCTCCAGCGGTCACAGCGCCGGCCCGCCCCGCGTGCGCCGCCTCATCGGGCCGCAGGACACGAGCAACCGCGCTGAACACAGCTTCCGCATTCAGCCGGATGAACTCATCGTATTCGCCGTCTCGGCCATCAACGAGCAGACGCTGCAGCCGGCCTTCTACGACCTGCAGCTGCTACCCCTGGACGCAGGCGTCTGAGCTGCAGCGCCATGTGACGACTTGCCCGCCTGCCCTGCCAACCGGCCCTATACTGGAGGGACGGGAGGGGCGCATGAGCCATTTGTTCCTGAGTTACAGCCATGCCGACAGCGCCATTGCGGAGCGCCTGGCGCAGGACCTGGAGGCGCGGGGCCATGCGCTGTGGTACGACCGCCGGCTGCAGCCCGGCCAGCGCTGGTTGCAGCGCCTCACACGCGCGGCGCGGGACTGCGCGGCCATGCTGTTGCTGATGTCCCCGGCGGCGGAGGCTTCGCCCTGGGTGGAGATGGAACTGTGCATCGCCCTGCGCTACCGGCGGCCGGTGCTGCCGCTGGCCTTGCAGGGGCATCACTTCGACGCCCTGGCGCACTTGCAGCATATCGACTTCGACGGCGGGGTCACTGCGCAACTGCTGGACAGCCTGCCGCCCTGCTCCCGCGCGCCGGACGGGGCCAGCGGCGGCAGCCTGCCTCCGGCCGCGCTCAGCGATGAAGAACGACAGATCTGTCTGGGTGTCGCCGACGGCCGCAGCTACCGCGACATTGGCGCGGCGCTGGACCTCAGCGGGCGCACGGTGCGGCGCCGGGTGAGCGCCCTGCGCGCGCGCCTCACGGGGGATCGGGGCTAGTAGCCGACGGCGTCGAGGCCCTTCAGCCCGAGGAACTCGCGGACCTCGGCGGGCGTGGCCAGCTCGCGCTCGAACTCTTCGGCGATGTTGCGCATGCGCGTCACCAGCTCGACGTTGGTGGCCAGTTGCCGCCGCTTCACGAAGAGATTGTCCTCCAGGCCGACGCGCACGTGGCCGCCGAGGAACATCGCCGTGGTGGCCAGTTCGAACTCCTGGGGATAGCCCACGCCGATCACGGACCAGTTGTAGTTCTCGCGGCCGATGACGCGGTCGGCCGTGTTGAGCATGTGCACCAGGTCGTAAATGCTGGCGCGGATGCCGCCGGTCACGCCCATGACGAACTGCAGCCAGATCGGCGTGCGCACGATGCCCTGGCGGATGAAGTACTCCAGGTTGTAGACGTGGCCGACGTCGTAAAGCTCGAATTCGGGGCGCGTGTCGTTGGCGTTCATGGTATCGATGAAGCGGCGCATGCTGCGAAAGGTGTTGGGGAAGATGTGGTCCTCGGTGCCCTTCACGTAGTCTTCTTCCCAGTCGTAAATCCAGTCTTCGCTCTTGTAACGACGCGCCACGCGATGAATCGAGAAGTTGATCGAGCCCATGTTGCAGGTGGCCATTTCCGGCCGCCAGGTTGAGACGACCTGCAGCCGCTGCTCCGGCGTCATGAGCACGCCGCCGCCGGTGGTGGGGACGACCACCGCGTCGCAGCGTTCGCGGATGCCGCGCAGCACGGCGCCAAAGACCTCCTGGTCGTGCGAGGGTCGCGCCGTCTGCGGGTCGCGCGCGTGTATGTGAATCGACGCGGCGCCGGCCTGGGCACAGGCGACGGCGTCGTCGATCAGTTGCTGCGGCGTCAGCGGCAAATGCGGCGTCTGCGTCGGCAGGGTCATGGCGCCGGTGATGGCCGCCGTAAGCACAAGCTTGTCCATACTCTCACGCACCCCCCACAGCCGTCACCAACGTCAATGTTCCGGCGCGCCCCAGCCGCCGCCGCCGGGCGTCTCCACGATGACCACGTCGCCGGCCTGCAGTTCACCCACGTATTTGCCGCCGAGGTCGCGTTCCTGGCCTTCGCGCAGCAGACGGTTGCTGCCGCAGGCGCCCGCCTCGCCGCCCGCCAGGCCCCAGGGCGAATAGATGCGCCGCTCGCTGTTGATGGTCAGCGTGGTCGGATACAAAAACTCGTAGCGGCGGCGGATGCCCTCGCCGCCAGGGTGGCGGCCCGCGCCGCCGGAGCCCTCGCGCAGGCCGTATTCCAGCACGCGGAAGGGGAACTCCTGCTCCAGCGACTCGACGGGCGTGTTGAGCGTGTTGGTCATGTGCACGTGGCGCCCGCTGATGCCGGGGCCGGCCGGTCCGCCGCCGTGGCCGCCGCCGATGGTCTCGTAGTAGACGAATTGCCGGCCCTCCAGCAGGCCACCGCAAAGCACGTTGCTCATCGTGCCGCAACTGGCGGCCGGCATACGCCCGGGCAGGGCCTGCGCCAGGGCGCCCAGCACCGTGTCGGCGACGCGCTGCGTGGTCTCGGTGTTGCCCACGGCCACGCCCGCCGGAAAGTCGGGTTCCAGCAGGCTGTGCGCCGGCGTGGTCACCGCCACGGGCTGGAAGCAACCATGGTTGACCGGCACGTCCTCGCCGGCCAGCAGACGGATGCAGTACCAGGTGGCGCTGCGCGCGATGGCGCTGACGGCGTTCAGGTTGCCGCGCACCTGGGGCGCGCTGCCCTCGAAGTCGACGCTCATGCGCCGGCCCTGCACACGCAGGGTCACGCAGATCGGGATGCGGTACTCGCGCTGGCCGTCGCCCTCCAGCGCGTCCTCGAAGCGGTACTCGCCGTCGGGAATGGAGTCGATGACGGCCTCGGTCATGCGTTGCGAATAGGCCATCAGGGCGTCGGCGTGCTCGCGCACGCGCTCCAGGCCCTGCTTGATCATCAGGTCCCGCATGCGGTCCATGCCCACGCGATGCGCGGCCAGTTGCGCCTCAAGGTCGCCGATGCGCTCCTCGGGGTTGCGGCTGTTGGCGGTGATCAGCGCCAGCAGGCCCTCGTTGAGCCAGCCGCCGCTGTACATCAACTTGACCGGCGGGATGATGATGCCTTCCTGGTAGATCTCGGTGCTGAGCGGCAACGAGCCGGGCGTCATCCCGCCGACGTCGGCGTGGTGGGCGCGGCTGGCGACGAAGTACTCCAGGCGGCTGCCGGCGAAGACCGGCGAGACCATGGTGATGTCCGGCAAATGCGTGCCGCCGCCCCAGGGGTCGTTGAGCACGATGACGTCGCCCTCGTGAATCTCCTCGAAGGCGCGCACGGCCGTCTCGACCGAGGCCGGCATGCTGCCCAGATGCACGGGGATGTGCGCCGCCTGGGCCACCATACGCGCCCGGTCATCAAAGACCGCGCAACTGAAGTCCAGGCGTTCCTTGATATTGGGGCTGAAGCTGGCGCGGCGCAGCGTCTCGCCCATCTCGTCGGCGATGGAGGAAAAGAGGCTGCGAAAGACCTCCAGCGAAATGGCGTCGACGCTCATCCGCGCGCGCCCGCGACCTCATCCAGGTCATTGGCGCTGGCGGCCAGTCCGGCGCGCAACAGACCGGTGTCCACGCCCCAGAGCAGCAAACGCGCGCCCATGGCGCGAAACGCGCGCAGTTCCTCCACGCTGGCCGGGTTGGAACCCCAGACCAGACCGTGGCGCCGGCAGGCCTCATCGAGCAGGCCCAGCGTGTCCATGTAACTGACGCGGCACTCCGCCGGTTCCAGACGCATGCGCAGGTCCAGGTCCGTCGGGCCGACGAAGAAGCCCTCGAAGCCGGGCACCGCCGCCATCTCTTCCAGATTGGCGAGGCCGGTCGGCGTCTCCAGCTGCACCAGCAGGAAGGTCTCGCGCAGGGCATGGTCGGCCATGCGGACGTGGTCGCCGCCCTCGCCCAGGCCGTAGCGCGCCTGCAGGTTGGGCTGACCCATGCCGCGGTCGCCCAGCGGCGGGTATTTCACCTTGGATACCAGGTCGCGGACCTCGTCGGCGGTGGAGACCTGCGGGATGGCCAGGCCGGCGGCGCCGTCCTCCAGGTAGCGGCCCAGGCTCATTTTCTCGCGGGTGTTGGGGCGCACCAGAACGTCGACGTCGAAGAGTTGCGCGAAGGCCAGCATGGTGCGCACCTCGCTGTCGTCCAGCGGATGGTGCTCCATGTCGAGCCAGATGCAATCGTAGCCATTGTGGGCGGCGTAGGCGAGGAAGGGCGGCAGCACGTGCCCGGTCATGGCGATGCGTATCGCCTCGCCCGCGCGAATCTTCTCCATCACCCGGCTTCTGCGCATGCTCTCCTCCCCTTCTCCTGCCCGCGCGAGTATAGCGAGAGCGTAAGCTCGAAGCATCCTGAAAGGGTAGCGAGGGCACCAGCCCGAAGCATCCTGCAAGGGTAGCGAGAGCGTGAGCTCGAAGCATCCTGCAAGGACAGTCCCCTTTGCAGGTAAACACTGCTGCACAGGTGGAAGGTCTGTGATACCCTCATTATCATGCGGGCGAGACACCGACGTACCCTCGAGCGCCTGTTCAGCCGACCGCCGCCGGCCAATATCCGCTGGCGCGAGGTGGTTGCCCTGATGGATGCGCTGGACTTCGGGATCAGCGAACGATCGGGCTCGCGGGTGGCTTTTGACGCCCCTGGCGAATCGTTGGTCGTTCACAGGCCCCATCCGCAACCGGAAATCAACAAGGCTGCGGTGCGCGATATCGCAGAATTCCTTGAAAGGCAGGGGGTGACGCCGTGATTGAATACAGGGGCTACATCGCCGACATTGAATACGATGATTCCGTGGACATGCTGTACGGCAGGGTCGCCAACAGTGGCCCTTACTCCATCGCCAATTGCCTTGCGTCCGACGTCGAAGGGCTGAAACGCGAATTCGCCTTCTCCATTGACGTCTATCTGGACCATTGCCAGGAACGCGGCGTTGAGCCACTGCCACCCGAACCTCCCGGCGAGTTCCTCTCGGAGCGGCTCCACCTGCGCCTGGACGAGACCCTGCTGGGTCGCGTGGAGCAGGCGGCCAGGGACAGCGACCAAAGCCTCGAACACTGGGTCGCGCAGGCCCTGGAGCGCAGCCTGGCCGCGGAGACGCCCACGCCCCAGGTCTGAGCCGGGCGCGTTTGCGTTGATCCGGGCCACCCGCCCG
>DAOUIB010000007.1:0-5145 GCA_034428275.1 Anaerolineae bacterium | reverse complement strand
CCAGGATGAGTTCCAGAACATAGGTATGGCGTTCCCCCTGAACAACTCGTTCCTTGATGTTCAGCAGGAATGATCCTTGTGAGCGTAAAACACGCTGAAGTTCAGCAGCCACGGGCAGAAACCAGTCGACGTAGTCGTCAGGAGCAATTCCGCCGTAGGTTTTTTTGCGTTGGTCCGCATAGGGTGGTGAAGTGAAGATCAGGTCCACCGATTCAGATTCCATGGTCGCGAGCACCTCAAGCGCATCACCATGGTAAATCTGATCGATACTGGTTGTTGAAGTGACCTGTTCCGACACGATTTCGAAACCTGGCAATTCGGCTGACGTGAGGTTTCTGTACATGGTTGGCTACCACGCTCACTGACACCCAAAGCATATCAGGGATGGTGTGTCAGGCAAATTGCCGGCACGCAGCGCTCAGACGGGGCGGCGCATCTCCGTCACGGCGCTGAAGCCGAAGGTGCGCTGCAAAAAGGGATACGAGCGTTCCTTCACGGCCACGAAGCCAGTTCGCTCGTAGAGGGCGCGGGCGCGGGGGTTGTTGTCCAGCACGTCGAGACGCACGTCGCGGCAGCCGACCTCGCGCGCGTGCTCGCAGACGGCCTGCAGCAGTTGCGTGCCGATGCCCTGGCCGCGACATTCCGGCGCCACGGCGATGCCGTCCATCAGCAGGCTGCCCGGCTGCCGGCTGCGCGAGAGCATCAACGCCATGGCGAGGTAACGCAGGCTGCCGCCAGAGAGACCGTAGCTCCGGATCATCTGAGGCAGCCCGATGTCCAGCAGGCCGCCGGCCGCGTCCTGAATGCCGGCGAGCCCGGCCAGACCCCCGGCGCCGGTGGCGGCGAAGGCGTGGGTCGGGTTCATGGAACGCGCCAGCAGGTCGAGGCCCTGCGGCCCGTCGCCCAGGAGAGGTTGCAGCAGCGGGCGAAAGGCCTCCATGTACAGCAGGGCCGCCTGCTCGCGGTACTGCTCCGCCAGGCCGCGGGAAATCGTCGGCGCTGCCACGGGCTGTACGCTCAGGTTGCGGCGGGCCTGTCGGCGTCCGCCGCGGCGCCCGGCGCGTCGGGGAAGGACTCGATGTAGAGCGTGCGGCTGGGGAAGGCCACGCTCAGCCCCAGGTCCTCGATGATGTCCATGATCGTCAACAGGATACCGTGCTGCACTTCCATGAAGTCCCCCCAGGCGGGCTCGGTCACGTTGCAGCGGATCAGGACGTTGAGCGAGCTGTCGCCGAAGCCGGAAAAGAAGACCATCACCGTCTCTGAATCTACCTTGTCGTGGGCGGCCAGCATGGCGCGCAGGCGGGCGACGAGGGCGCGCAGGTCGCTGCTGGTCGAATCGTAGGTGACGCCGACGGTCACGTCCATGCGGCGCTTTTCCATGCGCGAAAAGTTGACGACCGGCTCGCCGGTCAACATGGTGTTGGGCACGGTGACCAGCGCCTGGTCCAGCTGGCGGATGCGCACGGCGCGCACGCCAACCTCCTCGACGATGCCGGTCACGCTGGGCGTGCGAATGAACTCGCCGACGCGCAGCGGCTTGTCGCTGATGATGGTGGTGAAGGAGAAGAGGTTGGCGACGGTATCCTGGGCGGCCAGCGAGATGGCCAGGCCGCCGAGGCCGATGCCGGCGATGAGGCCGCTGACGTCGTAGTGCCATTCCTGCAGCAGGATGACGATGGCCAGGGCGAGGACGACGACGCGCAGGCCCGTGCGCAGGAAGGGCACCAGCTGCTGGTCGAGCCGGATGCCGGTGACGTGCTCCAGGCGCAGCGAGGATTCGACGATGATCCCGACGGCATTGTAGAAGGCGGCGAAGATCGACATGATGACGAAGCTGCGCGCCAGCTGCGAGAAGAACTGCGTGGTTTCGAGATCGCCAGGCAGGAGCGTGCCGGCGATGAGAAGGCCGGGCGCGATCACCAGCAGGCGCACGGGGTTTTCGACGATGGCCAGGAAGATCTCGTCGGCTTGCTTGTCGCGCCGGTCGAGGAAGCGGCTGAAGGGGATCAGCACGAGGCGCGTCAGCAGGCGGCGCAGCAGCCAGACGAAGAGCAACGCCAGCACGGCCAGCAGGACGCGCTGAATGATGTTGCGCAGCTGCGGGTCCAGTTGATTGAGGAATTCGAGCTCGGGCACGCGGGACTCCTCAGTTGCGCGCGGCCTGGCGCGCCTGGGCGTCCATGACGGCGACGGCGGTCATGGCGACGATGTCGTCGACGTCATCGCTGGCCTGCAGCACCTGCACGGGTTCGCCCATGCCCAGCAGGACGGGGCCGATGGCCTCGACGCCGGCCATACGATGCAGCAGCTTGTAGGCGATGTTGGCCGAGCCGAGGTCGGGGAAGACCAGCACGTTGGCGTCCCGCACCTCGCTGAAGGGGAAGCGCTCGTTGACGATGGCGTCGACGACGGCCGTGTCGGCCTGCATCTCGCCGTCGATCAGCAGGTCCGGCCGCCGCTGACGCACCAGCGCGGCGGCGTCGCGCACCTTGTATGAGAGGGGGTGCGGCGTGCTGCCGAAGTTGGAGAAGGAGAGCATGGCCACGCGCGGCTCGAAATCGAGGCTGCGGGCGAAGTCCGCCCCGAGGGCGGCGATGTCGGCCAGGGTCTCCGCGTCCGGTTCGATGTTGACGGTGGTGTCGGTGAAGACGTAGCTGCGGTCCTCGACGATCATCAGGTAGAGGCCGCTGGCGACGCGGGCGCCGGGCGCGGTGCCGAAGATCTGCAGCGCGGGGCGCAGGACGTCGGGGTACTCCTGGGTCAGGCCGCTCAGAAAGACCTCGGCGGCGCCGGTGTGCACCATCATCAGGCCGTACCAGGTGGGTTGCTGCAGCAGGGCCGTGGCCAGGGTCGCGGTCATGCCGCGACGCCGGCGCAGGTCCAGCAGCGCCTGTACGCGGTCCGCGTGCTCTTCCAGGTGCGGCGTGATGATGCGCGGCGCGAAGTCCAGCCCCAGTTCACGAATCCGCGACTCGATGACCTCGCGTTCGCCGAGCAGGACGGGCGTGCCGATGCCCTCCTCGCGCATCTGGTAGGCGGCGCGGATGATGCGCGGGTGCTCGCCCTCGCCATAGACGACGCGCGTCCCGGCGCCGCCGGCGCGGGCCTTGTTCATGATGCTGGCGCGCACGGTCTGGCCGTGGCCCTGGCGCCGCAGCATCTCGAGGCGATAGTCGTCGAGGTCGATCTGGCGCCGCGCCACGCCGCTGTCCATGGCGGCCTGGGCCACCGCCGGCGCCACCCAGAGCAGCACGCGCGGGTCCAGCGGCTTGGGGATGAGGTAGTCGCGGCCGAATTTCAGCGAGGACATACCGTAGGCCGTGAGCACGCTGTCGGGCACGTCCTCGCGCGCCAGCGCGGCCAGGGCGCGGGCGGCGGCCAGTTTCATCTCCTCGTTGATGCTGCGCGCGTAGACATCCAGCGCGCCGCGGAAGAGGAAGGGGAAGCCGAGCACGTTGTTGACCTGGTTGGGATAGTCGCTGCGGCCGGTGCCGACGATGGAGTCGGGGCGCACGGCGAGGGCGTCCTCGGGCATGATTTCGGGGTCCGGGTTGGCCATGGCGAGGATGATGGGGTCGCGCGCCATCTTCTTCACCATGTCCTGCGTCAGGACGCCGGCGGCGGAGAGGCCGATGAAGACGTCGGCGCCGTCGATGGCGTCGTCGAGGGTGCGGGCGTCGGTGTAGTTGGCGAAGCGCACCTTGTATTCGTTCAAATGCTCCTCGCGGCCGGCGTAGATGACGCCGCGCGAATCGAGCATCAGGACGTTCTCGCGCGCGATACCCAGCTGGACGCAGAATTCGCCGGAAGCGATGGCGCTGGCGCCCGCGCCGGAGATCACCACGCGCAGATCGGCCATCTGCTTGCCCACCAGGTCGGCGGCGTTGACGAGGGCCGCGCCGGCGATGATGGCCGTGCCGTGCTGGTCGTCGTGAAAGACGGGGATGTCCAGTTCGGCCTTGAGGCGCTCCTCGATCTCGAAGGCTTCGGGCGCCTTGATGTCCTCAAGGTTGATACCGCCGAAGGTGGGGGCGAGGGCCTTGCAGATGGAGATAATCTCCTCGGGGTCGTCAGTGTCGAGTTCGATGTCAAAGACGTCGATGTCGGCGAAGCGTTTGAAGAGGACGCCCTTGCCCTCCATGACGGCCTTGGCCGGCAGGGGGCCGAGGTTGCCGAGGCCGAGGATGGCGCTGCCGTTGGTGACCACGGCGACGAGGTTGGCGCGCGCGGTCAGTTCCCAGCCGTTCATGCTGTCGCGGTCGATCTCCAGCACGGCCTCGGCCACGCCGGGCGAATAGGCCAGCGAGAGGTCCTGCTGGGTGGCCAGCGGCTTGGTGGCCCGCACCTCGATCTTGCCCGCGCGTCCGCGGCGGTGATATTCGAGCACGTCCTGCGTCGTGATCGCCATCGCAACTCCGTTTTCTGTCTGTCGCTATCCTAACCTGATTCAAGGCCCCGTGCCCGACGCTACAGCACCAGGCGCTCGTCCTCCCCTGCGGGGATGTCCGCATCGTCGTCGCTGCGCTCCGCGATGCTCCCAATCCAGGCCTCGTGGAAATTGTGGCGCGGGCCCCGCGGCGCGCGCAGGCCGCTGCGTTCAGGGACGTCGTAGCGCGCGAAGAAGGCGTCCATTTGCGCGCCCAGATCGGCAGCCAGTTGCGCTTCGTCCGCGCGGATATCGCGCGTCTCGCGCGGGTCGGCCTGCAGGTCGAAGAGCAGTTCCTGGTTACTCGCTTCCTCCCGTACCAGCTTGTGACGCTCAGTGCGCCACATGCGCGTCGGGCC
Source organism: Anaerolineae bacterium (assembly GCA_034428275.1). Classification (GTDB taxonomy): domain Bacteria; phylum Chloroflexota; class Anaerolineae; order Aggregatilineales; family Phototrophicaceae; genus JAGWBD01. The sequence goes on along the minus strand of DAOUIB010000007.1, from coordinate 357 downwards.
GTACTCGCCGGCCTGAAACTGACGCCAGTCCGGCAGCCCGGATGGGTCGCTGAAGAGCGGCGCGAGGCTGCGGCCCGGCCCGCCGGATGAATCGGCGTCGAGCCCGGCCAGGTCGAGCAGGGTCGCGTGCAGATCGCAGTGATCGACGAAATGCGCGGCCGCCTGGCCGGGCGTCACGCGCCCGGGCCAGTTGAGGAGCAGCGGCACGCGGATCGACTCCTCCAGCATGTTAAGCGGGCGGGTGGCGTTGCCCTTGCCCCACAGACCGTGGTGGCTGCAGTTGAGGCCGTGGTCGGAGGTATACAGCACGAGGGTGTCCTCGCGCAGACCCTGGGCCTCCAGTTCGTCCAGCAGGCG
>DAOUIB010000006.1:0-4762 GCA_034428275.1 Anaerolineae bacterium | reverse complement strand
GTTGACGCCCTGGACGGTCTGCAGCTGCTGGACGGCCTGCAGGTGGCGGCCATGCATCACCCGCCGATCAATCCTGCCTTCCCGGCCCTTCTGGCCCAGGTCTACAGCGCGTCGGTCGCCTCGGACATCAAGCTGACCCTGATGAACCAGTACCCGGACGACTTTGAGTTGCAGTTGGTGCACGGCGCCGGCACAGCCGACGCGCGGGTTGAGACCCTGCCGCTCCATGCGCTTGACCGCAGCGAAGCGATCGGCGCGATGACCGCAGTCTATCTGCCCGCGCTGGGAGAACACAGCAGCTTCGAGGGCGCACAGGAGGTCGTCGCCCACCTGCGCGCGCCGGAAGGCTGCCCCTGGGACCGCGAACAGACGCACGAATCGCTGCGCCGTTTCCTGATCGAGGAGGCCTGGGAGGTGCTGGAGGCCATCGAGGATGGCGACGCGGCGGCGCTGGCCGAGGAACTGGGCGACCTGCTGCTGCAGATCGTGTTGCACGCGCAAATCGCCACGGAAGAAGGGCGCTTCCGCATGAGTGACGTGTTGCAACACATCAACGCCAAGATGGTCCGCCGCCACCCGCACGTCTGGGGCGACGTGGACGTTCAGGGCGACCCCGACGCCGTGGTGCTCAACTGGGAGGAACTCAAACGCGCCGAGAAAGCGGCCGTTGGCATGGAAGAAGGGTTTCTGCTGGACAGTTTGCCGCGCGGCATGCCGGCGCTGCTGGAAGCCCTGCGCCTGCAGGAGCGCGCGGCGAAGGTCAACTTTGACTGGCCGCAGCAGTCCCAGGTGCTGGACAAGCTGCGCGAGGAGCTGGAGGAACTGCAGGCGGCGCAGGGCGATGCAGAAAGGGAGCATGAGCTGGGCGATCTGCTTTTCACGCTGGTCAACCTGGCGCGCTGGATGAAGCTTGAACCGGAAGGCGCCCTGCGCGCCGCGAACGCCCGTTTCCGGGGACGCTTTCGCTTCGTCGAGGAACGCGCCCGCGACGCCGGTCAACCGCTGCACGAACACAGTCTGGCGCAACTGGATGCGCTATGGAATGAGGCCAAGCAGGCCGGCCTGTAGCGACGCGTTCAATCGCGCCGCGCCAGCAGAAAAATGCGCGGGTGCAGGCCGCCCTGAAAGACCCTGACCTCCTTTTGCATGGTCCAGCGGTCGGCGAATTCACGCAGCGTGCGCTCCATCAAACGGATTTCGTGCGTGATGAAGACGGCGCGTGCGCCAGGCGCCGCCACCCGGGCCGCTTCGGCCAGCACCAGCGGGTAGAGGGTCAGGTTGCTTTCGTGCGAACCGAGCAACTGGCCCCAGGGCAGGTCCGCGCAAAGTACGTCGATGCTGGCGTCCGGCAACTGAAGTTGGGTCGCGTCCATCTGAAAGAGCTGCGCCAGCTCCGCCGCGCCGGCGGCGTCCAGGTTGTCCGCGGCGCAGCGCAGCGCGTGAGAGTCCGTATCGCAACCCGCCGCCGCCAGCAGGGGCGCGCGCAACAGGCGCTCGACGAGCAGGGTGCCGCTGCCGCACATGAGGTTGAAGAAGCGGTCCTCGGGTTGCGGGTGAGTCAATTCGACCATGGCGGCGGCGATGGTGGCGTTCAGGGCGCCGGGCAGGTTGCGTACGCGCCAGGTCCGTGCGGACAGGGGCCGGGGCGTCAGGCGGGTCAGCAACTCCCAGCCTGCCTGGTGCAGGTCGGCCTTGCGGATGCGCAGCAACAGGTCGCCCTCGCGCTCGTCGTAAACCAGATTGGTCTGGCTGGCAATGGCATCTCTGAGACGTTGCATCACGCCCGAATCGCGCCCGGCGGCGCTGATGCGAAAGCTGTGGAAACTGCCCGAGTCCTGCAGACTGCGCACGACGTCGATTTGTCGCAGCAGACGGGTCTGGTGCTGGTGTCCCAGAAAGGCTGCCGGCCGCGGGATGTCGAAATGCTGCACCAGATTGATGGCGTTGCTCTTGCCGACCGTGCCCAGCGTCGCCAGGTCCCCGCGGAAGTGAAAGGGCAGTTCATCGGGACGCGCCTTGCGCAGCAGACGGGCGTCGGAGCCGAAGCGCGTGCACAACTCGCTGGCCGCCTGGTCCTTCAGGCCGGCGACGACCTCGGCTTCGCAGAGCTGAAACGGTCGCTCCGGCGCCTTCCGCCGACGTGGAGGACTCATCGGGTTGCGGGCCTGTGACGAGCGCGGGGCAAGAAGATTTCTCCCGATTGTGGCCTGCAATACAGGGGCATCATGCATTCAGCTGGCTGACAGCGCAATACCGACCCGTTATGCTGGAGTTGTGTGCACTGTCCCGGAGCATGATCTGCGTCACCCTGCGCTGGAAGCGGCCGCGCCCGAAATCGCCGCGACTTTCGGCCTGGCACTGCGTGGCATCCGGCGCCTGCCCTCACTGACCCGCCCTGTCTTCGCCCTGGAGACCGGGGTGGGACGATTTGTGTTGCGCGTACACCCCGAAGACGCGCGCGCCGATGAGCTGAACTCGCTGCTGACCTGGCTGGAGGCGTTGGCCGCCGCCGGGTTGCCGGTGCCGCGTCCCCGTCGCACACTGCAGGGCACATGGCTGTCGGAGCACACGCTGGGTGGGCTGCCCGGATTGCAGCGTTGCAGTCTGCTTACCTGGCTGGACGGGACGGCGTTGACGCCGGAGGAAATGACGCCCGATCACGCCACGGCCATGGGCGATCTGCTGGCGCGCCTGCACGACTTTGCTGCGCGCTGGCCTGCGCCGGCCGGCTTCGTTCGGCCATGTCTGGATGCCGATGGCCTGTTTGGCGAACGCTCGCCCTATGCCTCCAAAGGAAGTGAGGGGCTATTCTCTGCCGAATTGCGCGAGGCGATGCATGGCGTGGAGCTTCGCACCCGCGCCCTCTTGCATCGCATGCGGGACTCGCCCGATGCCTGGGGGCTGATCCACGGCGATCTGATTGCGAAGAACTGTCTCTTCGGCGATGATGGAACCTGCGCGCTGGACTTTGACAATTGCGGCCGGGGCTGTTTTTTGTATGACCTGGCGCCGGCGACCCTGCAATTCAGCGGCCTGCCTGCAGGTGAGGCGCTGGCGCGTGCGCTCTGGACAGGCTATACAGCGCGCAGGTCGCTCTCTCCGGCGCGGCGGGCCGACCTGGAAACACTGGTCGCCGCGCGTCTGGCGGCCTCTTGCCGCTGGCTGGTGGCCCATCGCCAGGCGCCGGCCCTGCGTGGCCGGGTGGAAGACCTGCTGGAGCAGCGCACATCGACCTTGCGCGACTACCTGACCACAGGTCGGGTGCGCCGTCGCTCGGAGATGTTATGAGGACGGGGACAATGACACCGGGAGCGAGACGATGAACGCCCTGAGGGATCACATTCAACAGACCATGCTGGTCGACACGCACGAACACATGCAGCCGGAGCAGCGCTACGTCGACGAGGGGCCGGACGTGCTGGTCGACCTCTTTGGCAACTACGTGGCCGCGGACCTGGTCTCCGCCGGGGCCACGCAGCAGGCCGTCGATACCCTGCTCGACAGCAGCAACGCGGACATTGAGCAGCGTTGGGCGGGCGTCCGTGAGGCCTGGCAGCATTGCCGCCACACGGGCTATGGCGAGGCAACGCGCAGCGTCGCGCGCGAGGTCTACGGCATGGACGAGATCAGTGTGGCGGGCATCGAGGCTGCGTCGGAGACGAACCGGCAACTGCGACAGCCGGGCGAGCGTCTGCGAATTTTGCGTGAGCGCGGGCGGCTCGACCACATCCAGACCGACGACATGCAATGGCACTGCGGGCCGGATGCATCCGGGCCCGACTTTTTCCTCCATGACTTTTCGCTGCGCGACTTCGCCGTAGGCGTGTTTGACCCCCAGGCCCTGCAGAAAGCGACCGGCATCGAAGTCCGCGACCTTGCCGGCCTGGACAGCGGCCTGGAAGCGCTCTACGCAAGGTATGGTCCGCTGGCGATTGCCGTGAAGACGCAGCACGCCTACGATCGAACGCTGCTCTGGCGCAAGCGCAGCTCCGATGAGGTGGCGCCGGTGCTGGCCCGGCATTTGCGCGGCGAGGAACTGGACGTGGCGGAAAAGCTTTGCCTCGGCGACTGGTGCCTGGACCGCGGCGCGGCGCTGGCGGCGCAGTACAATCTGCCGCTCAAGATTCACACGGGCTACTACGCCGGCAACAACCGCATGCCGGTCGAGTTCATCAGGCCGGGCAATCTTTGCGCCTTGCTGGCCGAACACCTCGATACGCGTTTTGTGCTGATGCACAGCGGCTGGCCCTATGACGCCGAACTGGCGGCGCTGGCCAAGCACTACGCCAACGTGTGGGTGGACATGTGCTGGGCCTGGAGCATCGATCCGCACAGCAACGTCGATTTTCTGCGGCGCCTGATCCATAGCGTGCCGTTGAACAAGGTTTTCGCATTTGGCGGCGATACAGCCTGGCCCAACATGGCCGTGGCCTATGCGCAACAGGCGCGGCGCGGCCTGGAGCGGGCCCTGCAGGCCGAGGTGGATGAAGGGACGTTTGACGAAAGCGAGGCCATGGCGCTGGCGACAAAACTGATGAACGGCAATCAATACGCTTGTTTCGACCTCGCCGGGCGGCGCGCTGCGCTGGAGGCAGAAGAGCAGGGCAGGGGTCTGTCGCCCGTATCGCAGGATTGATGCCATGAAGGGGCAAGCAAAATCCCGCACTGGAAGTGCGGGATGCCTGTCGGGGCGACGGGATTTGAACCCATGACCTCACCGACCCGAACGGTGCGCGCTACCGGGCTGCGCCACGCCCCGAAC
>DAOUIB010000005.1:0-4566 GCA_034428275.1 Anaerolineae bacterium | reverse complement strand
TACCTGGTCATGGCCGTTGTCGTGCCCGTCGAGCCGCGCCGGATCATCTTTGAAGAGGAACAGGCCCGGACCTGAGTCCCCGGGCCCTCAGTGACCTGAATTCTGCACGCCGGGAACAGTCGCCAACACTCGCTGGATCTTGAGCGCCAGGTGCAGGATCAGACGGTTCTCGGCATCGTCCAGGTTGAGATTCGTCAGCTTCCTGATGCGTTCCAGCCGGTAAACGAGCGTGTTTCGATGCACGTCCAGCTCCTTTGCGGCCCGCGCCAGATTGCCGTTGGCCTGAAAAAAGCCATTGAGCGTTCGAATGTACTCACCCTGACGCCGACCATCGTGTTCCAGCAAGGTCGCCAGGGTGGCATTGTGAAATTGCTCCAGTTCCTCCAGGTTGTGTTCCTTCAGCGCCAGCAACAACTGGTACAGTTTCAGGTCTCCATAGTAGGTCACCTGATTGGTGTCGCCCAACTCATTGGCGATTCCCAGGGCATCGCGCGCTTCTCGCCAGGCTTCTCTCATGGCCGCCAGACCAGACCCTGGACGGCTTATACCAACGTCCACGTGACCGGTTTTCATCCTGGTCGCCAGCAGGACCTGCTGATCGCCAATGATGTCGCGGATGCGCGAGGCGCGCGCGCCATTGCTCAGGGAATAGAGCGCGACGATCATGTCGACGTATTGCCCGACCGCCCCGTCCATTTGACGCCGCTGCATGTCGTCGCGTATCAGACCGGAGAGCAATTCCAGCGAATTGTTGCCGGCCCCGCCCGGGATACGGAAAACGGAAACCATGCAGGGGCTGTCCGTGTCGAAACCCGCCTGGCGCGCGCGAGACGCCATCATGTCATCATCCGCCTGGACGCCACTCAGCCACATTTGCACCCAGTCACCGCGGGTTTGTTCCACGGCAACGGCAATGGCGCGGTTGCGCGCCAGCTCTATGGAGCAGACGTCCGCGCCGTGACCGAGCACGAGACGCGGAAACTCTTCCAGCGTACCGCCCCTGGCCAGCAGGGAGAGCCAGCCCGCCACACGTTTTTCCACCAGCAGGGCCGTCGTGAACCCCAACGGGCTGGCAACAATGTTGCCCTCGCTGACGGGCGCTTCCCGCTGCAACCAGGTCTGAAAGGACCTGAGCATGAAATCTTCGGCTTCTTCCCTCTCGGGGAAGCGGCGTTTCAGGTTGGGAGAGACCCTGGCGAGGAGCGCGCCGGATTCGTCGTGGAGGACCACAGTGCAGGCAGTCGCCCGCGCGACGATTTGTAACAGGCTGGCAAGATCGTGGCTTTCTGCCGCCCGCCGCGTGAGTTGCCGCTGGATCTCCTGGGCACGCTGGTTGAGTTGGGCCGCCTGATTCACGATCAGGGCGTTTACAGCCCGTTCCACGCTTGGGAGATTGCACTCCGGTGGCAAGGCGAGCAGACAAACGTCGCGACTGGCGGCGCAGGAACGCGCTTCATCAGGTATTTCATCACGCACGGCCATGACCTGCACGCCGGCGCCGGCGAGGCTGTCAATGACTTCCGCCAGGGTGATGCGGCTGTTGTAGGCGCGCAACATGCCCATCGCCAGCAACACCATGTCCCCGCTGGAGACGTCGGGCAAGGCAGGAGGCTGCGCGCGAATGGTCACGGACCAGCTTATTCGGGCCGATTCCGAACCACTGACCAGGGTCGTGCCAAGGGGCAGCGCGAACTGCAACAAGGCCTGCACAGTAACAGCATGCGTCAACGTCACGGATTTCCCTTTCCATCCTGGCGCCCGGGATTCCAACACAATCCGGCCATGGAACATTCTTACAAAGCCGGCAGAAACGGCACGGCATTTGTGCCATGATTGTGAAAGTTATCTCATATGGGTGGAGGAATGCAAGAAATCACATTCGGTCCAATGCATTCCATTGGTTGTTGTCACCAGGCGTTACTGTTGGAGTTGCTTGATTCCCAGGCGCATTCGACTTGAGTCAATCTGAAAGTCGGCCTGAAGCCAGTCTCCGTCCGGATCGCCCTGCTCCATCTGGTCGCAAAGAGTCTCGCCGCAAATGCTGTCGCCAAAGCGGGCCATGGCCTCCGCCAGGTCGCCTTCCGCCCGGTAGCGGATGGCAATGCGGTCATTGAGCCGGAAATCCGCCTCGCGCCTGAGATTCTGAACGCGTCTCACCACCTCGCGCGCCAGACCCTCTTCCCGCAGTGCCTGGTCCAGGCGAACATCCAGAATGGCGGCGCTGCCCCCTTCGGCAGCCAGTGCGTAGCCATCCGGCACTTCATTGCTGACGTGGATCTCCACCTCTTCCGGCAAGATTTCGAATTCCCTGCCATCCAGCTGCAGATTTAATGGCGTGCCGGCCTGCAAGGTCGTTGCATTCTGGCGCAAATCGCCCTGTTTGCCTTCCCGCAAGGCGGACTGAATGAGCCTGAAGTCCGCACCGAACTTTTTGCCCAGCAGTTGCGGCAGTGGATTGATCCGGACCACTTCCTGCATCAGATTCTGCGCGTCGGCGGTGAAGAAAGCCGTCTGTTTTACGTTCAATTCCTGGTGGACAAGATCTGCATAGGCTTCCAACGCCCGCGGATCTGTTTCCGGCCGCAACACAAAAGAGGCGCCGGCCAGCGGCTGCCGGACCTTGATGCCGGCCTCGTTGCGGGCAGCCAGCCCCAGGCTAACCAGCTGGCGCAGCAGTCGCATTTCGTCCATCAGGGCTGGACGTATGACGCCCGGGTCTGCCTGCGGCCAGCGTGACAAATGCACGCTGGGTGGCGCTTCCGAATTGTCACCGGCCACCAGATTGCGATACATCGCCTCGCTCAGAAAGGGCATGGCCGGCGCGATCAACTGGCTCACCGTGACGAGGCACTCATAGAGCGTGGCATAGGCTCCGGCCTTGTCCGTATCCTGTTCGTTTTTCCAGAAACGGCGTCGGCTCAGGCGCACGTACCAGTTGCTCAGCGCTTCCACAAAGGCCTGCACGGGACGCGTCGCATTGGGAGCATCGTAGTTGTCGTAGGCATCTGTTACGGTCTGGATGGTCTGATGCAATTCAGACAGGACCCATCGGTCCAGCAGGTCCCGGTCTTCGACCGCCGGGCGCGGACTGTGGGGCGTCCAGCCATCGAGATTGGCGTAAGTCACCAGGAAGCTGTAGGTGTTCCACAGCGTTGACCAGAACTTGCGCACGACTTCGGCGACCATTTCGGTTGAGAAGCGTTTGTTGTCACCGGGGGGGCCGGCGGTATAGAAATACCAGCGCATGGCGTCCGCGCCCTGACTGTTGATGACCTCCCAGGGGTCGACGACGATGCCGCGGCTCTTGGACATCTTCTTGCCCTCATGGTCCAGGATGAACCCGAGGCATATCACGTTGCGGAAGGACACTTCCTCAAAGAGCATCGAACTGATGGCGTGCAGCGCGAAAAACCAGCCGCGCGTCTGGTCTACCGCCTCGCAGATGTAATCGGCCGGGAACTGACCCTCGAATTCAACCCGGCCCTTGTGGGGATAGCCCCACTGGGCCAGCGGCATGGCGCCGCTGTCAAACCAGACGTCGATGACTTCCGGCGTCCGGCGCATGACTCCGCCGCCATTGGGGTTGGCGAACGTGATTTCGTCGATCCAGGGTCGATGCAGGTCGAGTTCCGGCAGTTTGCGGCCGGCGAGTTCCTCAAGTTCCGCCAGGCTGCCGACGCAAATCATGTCGCCGCTGCTGTCATCGACCCAGATGGGCAAGGGCGTGCCCCAGTAACGTTCACGCCCCAGAGACCAGTCTTTCAAATCTTCCAGCCAGTTGCCGAAACGTCCGTCACGAACGTGCTCCGGCACCCAGTTGATGGTCTGGTTCAGGTCGATCAGTGCCTGGCGGCACTCGGTTGAACGAATGAACCAGGTCTCGCGGGCGTAGTACATCAGCGGAACATCGTCGCGCCAGTTGTGCGGATAACTGTGCTCGTAGCTGCCGACGCGGTACATCAACCCGCGCTGTGTGAGGTCGCGGATGATCTCCCTGTCGGCATCCTTGAACCACATGCCGGCGAAGGAGCCGGCTTCCCTGACAAAACAGCCGTCTTCCACCACCGCCCGGAACAGCGGCAGGTCATGTTCCTCACCCAGGGCCATGTCGTCGACGCCGTAGGCAGGCGCGACGTGTACGATGCCGGTGCCATCGTCAGTGCTGACAAAGTCCGCCGTGACCACGTAGGCATGGTCTTTGTCGGTGGGAAGGAAGCTGTAGAGCGGTTCGTAGCGCAGCCCGGCAAGATCCCTTCCGTTCAGGCGACGTACGACCTGATATCGTTCCGACTCATCCAGCACCTGAGCCAGCAGCTTTTCCGCCAGGATGAGTTGCTCGGGGTTGCCCTTGTCGTCCGGCCCTTCTACCTGCACGTAGGCGATGTCCTCGCCGACGGCCAGCACGGCGTTGCCCGGCAGGGTCCATGGGGTCGTCGTCCAGGCCAGCAGGGAAACCTCCGGTTGCTCTTTCAGGCGGAAGCGAACGAACACCGAGGGATCGGTGACCGTCTTGTAGCCCAGCGACACTTCATGGCTGCTGAGTGGCGTGCCGGAACTGGGGCTGTA
>DAOUIB010000004.1:0-2007 GCA_034428275.1 Anaerolineae bacterium | reverse complement strand
CCCGCGCCTGACGCTCAGGGCCGCAACGCGCGCTCCAGGGCGGCCAGCAGGGCGCCCTCCTCGTCCGGCAGGACCGTGCGCGGGTCCAGCAGGATGCGGCCCTCGGCGATACGCGCGATAACCGGCGGTTCCGCCGCGCGCAGAGCCGCCAGAAACGCGTCCGGCTGTTCGACCTCCAGCGCCAGCAGCCAGGTCGGCAAGGTCGCGCCGGGCAGCGACCCGCCGCCCACGGCGGACTCGCCGGCCAGCACCTCTCCCCCCAGACGCCGCGCCCAGTTGTCGGCGACCGCGCGCAACTCTCCCGCCTCACGCGCGATCATGCGCCAGATCGGGATCTGCGTCAGCGCCTGACCCCGTAGCCACAGGTCGAGCGTGGCGGACAGCCCCGCCAGGCAGAGCTTGTCAGCGCGCAGGGCGCGCGCCAGCGGGTGCCGCCTGAGCGCCGCCAGCGGCTCCGACCGACCGACGATGATGCCCGCCTGCGGACCGCCGGCCAGCTTGTCGCCGCTGAAGGCAACCAGGTCCGCGCCCGCCGCCAGACTCTCCATCACGGTCGGTTCGTGCAGCAGGCCGAAGGCCGCCGTATCCAGCAGCGCGCCGCTGCCGAGGTCGTCGACGAGCAGTAGTCCTCTTGCATGGGCCAGTGGCGCCAGTTCCGCCAGCGGCGTCTCTTCGGTGAAACCGCTCATACGGAAGTTGGAGGCGTGGGCCCGCATCAGCAGGGCCGTGTCGGCGCCGATGGCGTTTTCGTAGTCCGCCAGGCGCGTGCGATTGGTGGCGCCGACCTCGACCAGGCGCGCCCCGGCGCTGGCCATCACTTCCGGCACGCGAAAACCCCCGCCGATTTCGATCAACTGGCCGCGGCTGATGATCACCTCCCGCCCCCTGGCCAGTGTCGCCAGCAGCAGCACCAGGGCGGCCGCGTTGTTGTTGACCACCAGCGCCGCTTCCGCGCCGGTCAATTCGCAGAGTACGTCCTCGCAGTGCTTCAGACGGCTGCCGCGCGCGCCGCGCTCCAGGTCGTATTCCAGCGTGCTGTAACGCCCGCCGACCTCCGCCATGGCCTGGATGGCCGCCGGCGCCAGGGGCGCCCGCCCCAGGTTGGTATGCAGGATGACGCCGCTGGCGTTGATCACCGGGCGCAGGTCGGGCCGGAAACGCTGCGCCAGTTGCGCGGCGGCGCGCTCCAGCAGACTCCTGCGCGTGGGTTCCTGGCCGTCACCGGCGCGGAGCCCGGCGCGGGCCCCCTGCAGGGAGTCGCGCAGGGCCGCCAGCGTGGCCTCGCGGCCATATTGCGCGCAGAGCGCCCCGGCCGCCTCTTCCCCCAGCAGCGCGTCCACGGCCGGCAGGCGGCGCAGCGCGTCAGCGACGCTCACTGGCCAGCTCCCGCCCGCGCAGGATGATCTCCAGGATGATGAAGACCAGCGCCACCAGCAGCACCACGTGCAGTTGCAGCGCGCGCGGGATCTGCAGCCAGACGCAGATCACGGCGAAGAGCCCGATCCACACGCTCTGCCGCACCAGCACCACGGCCGGCGGCAGGGGCATCGCGCGCGGCGTGAAGCGCGCGTTGAGCGCGCGCACCAGCGGCAGGGCGGTGCCGGTGACGGCGACCTGCAGCAGCACGAAAAAGACCCAGCGCGGCCCGATGCGCGGCGTCGTGCTGATGACCAGCAGATAGATGCCGCCCCAGCCGACCAGCAGCATCAACAGGGCGGCGATCAACACGCCGACGTGATCGGCGGGGAAGCGTCGCCTGCGCGGTTCATTCATAATGTCCAGTATAGCGAGGGCCCCAGCCCGAAGCATCCCGTGGGATAGCGAGGGGCCCTGCCCCGAGCATCCCTGTGGGATAGCGACGGCGCCAGCCGGAAGCATCCCTGTGGGATAGCGACGGCACCAGCCGGAAACATCCCGCAGCACTCGCGGGCGACATGATATGTCGCCCGTACACAACGCAGCGCCATTGTAGGGGCGACTTATCAAGTCGCCCGCATCCAAAAAAAG
>DAOUIB010000003.1:0-5619 GCA_034428275.1 Anaerolineae bacterium | reverse complement strand
AGCGCCCGCGCCGTAGCGTTCGGCGCGCAGTTCGCACTGGGCCTGGTGGCCGCTGAAGCCCTCAATGGCGCAGAGCCGCGCGCCGACCTCGCCCAGTCGGGCGCTGGCCTCGTCGCTGGTGACGCGCTGGTACGTGACGGTCTTTAGGAACTTGCCGACCCACAGGCCGCCCGTGTAACGCGCCGCGCCTTTGGTGGGCAGGGTGTGGTTGGTGCCGATGACCTTGTCGCCGAAGGCCACGTTGGTGCGCGGGCCGAGGAAGAGCGCGCCGTAATTGCTCAGGCGCTCGAGGAACCAGTCCGGCTCGCGCGTGAGCACCTCGACGTGCTCGCTGGCGATCTCGTCGGCGGCCTGCAACATGTCCTCGTCCCCGTCGGCGAGGATGATTTCACCGTAGTCGCGCCAGGCGACGCCCGCCAGATCGGCCGTTGGCAGGGTCTCCAGCTGCCGCCCGATCTCGACCTCGACGGCCCCGGCCAGCGCCTGGCTGGTGGTCAGCAGCACGGCCGGTGAGGTGGGGCCGTGTTCGGCCTGGCCCAGCAGGTCGGTGGCGCAGATTTCGGCGTCGCTGCTCTCGTCGGCGATGACCAGCACCTCGGTGGGGCCGGCCAGCAGGTCGATGCCCACGCGGCCGTAGAGCTGGCGTTTGGCTTCGGCCACGAAAGCGTTGCCCGGGCCGACCAGCATGTCGACCGGCTCGATGCCAGTCAGGCCGTAGGCCATGGCCGCCAGGGCCTGCACCCCGCCCAGCAGGTAAATCTCGTCCGCGCCGCCGAAGTGGATGGCGGCGACGGTCGCCGCCGGCACTTCGCCGTCAATGGGTGGCGTGCAGGCCACCAGGTGCGGGACGCCGGCCGTCTTCGCGGTCACCACGCTCATGTGCGCGGAGGCGACCATCGGGTAGCGGCCGCCGGGCACGTAGCAGCCCACGCGCGCCACCGGAATGTTGCGCTGGCCGAGAATGACGCCCGGCAGAGTCTCCACCTCAATGTCGCGCAGGGAAGCGCGCTGGGCTTCGGCGAAGTTGCGCACCTGCGCCTGGGCGAAGCGAATATCGTCGCAGACTTGCGGCGGCAGCGTGGCGATGGCCGCCTCGATCCGCTCGGGCTTGAGACGAAAGTCCTCCGGCGACCAGTTGTCAAAGCGCTGCGAGAGTTCGCGCAGGGCCTCGTCGCCGCGCGCCTCAAGGTCCGCCAGCAACCCGCGCACCGTGACCTCGACCTGCGCGCTGTCCGCCGCGCGCTCCTCTTGCGCCCGGCCGCGTTTTAGATAGTGCAGGGCCATCCCCGTTCCCTTTCAGACGACTGTCCGGTGACTTACCACAGGCGCTCGCTGGCGAGACGCGCGCCTTCGGCCAGGGAGCGCAGCTTGGCCCAGGCGATGTCCGGGTGCACCGCGCCGAAGCCGGCGAAGGTGCCGAAGCCGCAATCCGTGCCGGCCAGCACCCGCTCGCGTCCGACGATGGCCGCGTAGCGCTCGATGCGTTCGGCGACCAGTTGCGGGTGCTCCACAAAGTTGGTGGTGGTGTCCAGCACGCCGGGTATGAGAATACGATCGTCGCCCAGGTCGGCGTCGGCCCAGACCCGCCACTCGTGCGCGTGGCGCGGGTTGGCGCCTTCGAACTGGATGGCCTGCGTCTTCACCTGCAGCACGATGTCGATGACCTCGGCCAGGTCGACGTCGTGCGTGTGGGGCCCCTCGTAGTTGCCCCAGCAGAGGTGAATGCGCACCTTTTCCGCCGAAACGTTTTCCAGCGCGGCGTTCAGCGCCTCCACCTGCATGGCGGCAGCGCGGCGGAAGGTCGCCGTGTCCGCGTCACGAAAGCGAATGTGACGCCCCATGGCCAGGTCCGGGCAGTCGACCTGCAGCAGCAGGCCCGCCTGGGTGATGCGCTCGTATTCCACCTTCATCACCGCCGCCAGGGCCTCAAGGTAGTCCGCGTCGCTGCGGTAGTACTCGTTGGGCTGAAATACGGCGATGACGCCCGGCGAGGCCGCATTCATGAAGGCTTCCTGCGCGCCGGCGGCGCTGGCCGCAGCCTGCAGGTTGGCGATGTCCTTCTCCAGCGGCGCCAGATCGCGCAGCTCAATGGGCCCGCGCACCACCGGCCGGTGATACTGCGGCGTGCCGCCCTGTTGCGCCAGACGGTCGCGGAAGGCCGGGAACTCGTCCAGGTCCAGCGGGGTGGCGCGCGGCGGCGGCGAATCCGACAGTTCGAAGCCGGTCAGGCGGTGGCGCATGTAGGTCGCGTAGCTGATCTTGCTCATCTCGCCGTCGCTGATGACGTCCACGCCGGCGTCGGCCTGTTTCTGCCCGACCTCGCGCACGGCGCGGGTCATGGTGGCGTCGAAGGCGGCCTCGTCGTAGTCGGCGCCGCCGTCCTGGGCGAAAAGCTGGTCGACGACCTCCTGCGGCCGCGGCAGGCTGCCGACGTGCGTGGTGAGGATGCGCTCGCGGCTGTGTTTCATGCGCCGTTTTTCACCTGTACGTCAGGGCGCCAGTCCGCCAGGCTGCAACCGGTGAGCTCGTGGTAGAGCGTGAGCAGGCGTTCCTGCTGCTGCTGCCTGAGTTGCTCGTAGTCCGGCGGTTGCAGCATCTTGCCCTTGTCGTCCGCGTGGAAGCCATGCGTCGCCGCCTGCTGCTCGATCTGCGGCGACCAGTAGGGGTCCTTGCCCTGGTAGACCTCGTGCGTCTCCAGCACGGCGAAGAACCAGCCGACCTCCTCACCGCGGTATTCGAAGCTGCGGTACATGCCCGGCGGCAGCGAGATCAGGTCCCACTCGTCGAGGTCGAAGTGACCGCCGGCCTCGGCCGGGTTGTCGCTGTTGCCCCAGTAAAAGCGCCAGGGGCCGCGCAGAATGAAGAAACTCTCGATGTAATCGTGGGTGTGCCAGGCGGGACCGCAGCCGGGCGGCGCCCAGGCCATGCCCAGTTGAAAGCGGTGCGGCGCGGTGATCATGCGCTGCAGGCGGAAATCCGGGTTTTCGCTGGCGGTGTCGCCGATGACGGCGTAATTCATGCGCCAGTGCCCGGGCAGGATGCTGTCGATGAACATCAGCGGCACGCCGCGCGCCTTCATGTCATCGAAGCGCATGACCATTTTGCTCATACTTTCCTGCGTCTGTGCGGGATGCTTCACGGGGTCACCTCACGCAGGTGGAATCGGCTACGTACGGCGGCCAGTCTACTCCGCGCGGGGGTCAGGGACAAGGTTGGGGGGTCCACCGTCATCCGACCAAAGCACAAAGTGACGGTAGCGGCCGGCGTCCTGGCCAAATTCGTGTGTATCCGCCTGATAATGTCCGAATATGGCATGATACGCCTCGTGCCACAGTTTCGGTGAATAGTCGAAGCCTTCTGCCCTGGTGACGGGCGAAAGGTAAACCGGCAGGACGCGCTCGTGCTCCTCGACGATCAGGTAAATCATGCGCTATCCCTGCCGCCCGCCAATCCAGACGCGACGAATCGAGCGCCGCCAGTGCGGGTCCTGAATCCCGCCCATTCTTCTGAACGGCGGCCGGTCCGGCTCCAGCGAAAGTGTACGCATGGCTTCCGCGAACGGTTGCCGGAACCCGGTGGGTTCCCGGCCCAGGCGTTCCAGTCTGCGGCGGAGGGAATGATGGATCAGAATTTGGTGGCGACGCCTCAATGCGGCGCCCACTCCGCCGGGAGTGCACCGTGCGCCCTCTCAAGATCCGGCAGCATGTTCATCATGCTGATGAAATGTGAGCCCAGCGCAATGTCGTAGTCTTCGGTCACTTCCTCGTCGAGTGCCACGGCCACGCGGCGCTCCGGACAGCCCTGTATTAACCTGCGACCCACTTGCTTGCGTTTCAGAACCGGATCATCTCTGAGACGCGCCTTGAGGTCAAGGTACTGGAGAAAGCCCAGTTCGGCGGCGATCTCCGCAATAGACGCAGCCAACTGCGGGAAGCACGATTCCAGCGCCGAGGCCAGTTCTTCCGTGTTGACGTCGTCGCCGGCCCGCCACAGCGCGCCGCTGAACGCACTGTGCCACGCCTCACGCTGCAGAATCCCGCTTTCCAGCATCAGCAGCAACTGGCCGGCCATTTCCAGGCTGTAGGGGCCGCCCTCTGTGTGGTGAAAGGTGAAGGGTTTGGGCTCCACGTCGCGCGTCGCACAGTACAGCACCTTCTGCAAACGAAAGCTGCTGAACACGCCATTCGGGAACTGCCCGATCAGGTACAGGATCGTCAGGCGCTGAAAGGTCTCCTTGTCGATCGTGCCGGTCATGGCGCGCTCCTCTCCCCGCAAGATCATTCTAGCACAGACGCAACCAGGGACCGGACCTGGCGCTGGCCCGGAGCGCCACGAGAACGCGCCGCCTCAGCCGGAGTTCAGGACACGCTGCTTCTGCGCGTCAGTCAGGCCGAAGAGCGAGCAGACGGCCTCGTCGATCTCCGCGTCCAGCCCGGCCAGGCGTTGTATAACAGCATCCCGCCGGCAATGTTCGCAAAACTGCGCTTTCTTCGTTTATAGTGATATGGATGGTCGTCCCTGCAAGGACGAAATGGAGCGGCACTCATGGGAATTGACAAGCGTTTGCTGGAGACCATTGAGGCCAACGGTCGCCAGAAACCGAGTGAGGAAGAACAGCGGAAACAGGACAGGGAGTGGCGCGAGTTTCTGGCTGAGGTGAGGAAACGGCCGTCGCTGCTGAAGCGCCGCCGCCGCATCCGTTTGCGCTTGCCCTTCGTCATTGAGGACGAATGGGTATAAAGCGATTTTGACCAACTTCGCTCTTGACACTTCCATCGCGTCAGAAATCTTTCAACAGCAAAATGGACAGGTCCTCAATTGGCTGGAGGACACTCCGGACGAGTGCCTGTTTCTGCCAATGCCGGCTGCCGGCGAATTGTATCGTTATGTGGCCCGGGAGAGTTTGAGCGCAGCGGAAGTTGCAGCGAGAAGAGCGCGGTTAGACAGAATCTTCAGCCGCCTTTCACTTCTTGAGGCAGATCTTCCCGTGTTTCTGCATTGGGGCCTGATGACTGCAAACATTACTGGAGGCAGATCCCGACTTGCCATCGACGCCCTGATCGCTGCTACAGGACTGGCCCACGACATGACCGTCGCGACCACCAACATGCGTGACTTCAAGAATTTCACCAGGTTCGGGGTGCGCTTGTACGATCCGTCCGAATACCAGCGGCCAGACCTGGCCTGAGACAGATCTCCGCGACTATGCACTGCTTCGCAGGACACGCGCCTTCTGCGCGTCAGTCAGGCCGTAGAGTGAGCAGACGGCCTCGTCGATCTCCGCGTCCAGCGCGGCCAGGCGGCGTGCCAGGTCCAAAACAACGATCCAGGCGTAGTCGATAGCCTGACGGACATGATCGTCATCCAGGGGGTCGTTAAGGGCCCTGGCCTCAAGCAGGAAGCGTGAAACGCCGCGTATGCGGAAGGGGTAATCGACGCGTTTGCGGCTGCCGACGGTCACTTCGCGCGCGACCTCGGCGTTGTCGTGCATATTCCAGCCGAGCGCGGCGAAGAGCGGATCGATGAAGTCGTTGCGCGTGGCGGTTTCGTTGTAGGCGCGGCGTCGGGCGAGGGTCAGTGATTCATATTTTGCGACCAAGTCGCGGATGGCAATGCGGG
>DAOUIB010000002.1:0-1629 GCA_034428275.1 Anaerolineae bacterium | reverse complement strand
GGCCTGCTTTAGCTGCTTTCCGTCCACTGGCGCTCCTGTCCTTCCTTTTCCGCCAACAGCCATGCAGCATAACCCTGGCCCGCAGCAGCGTCAATCAGGGCCCTGTAGAACTGTCACTCCAGCCGCAATATCCAGTCTCGCTCCATGCACAGCCGTACCTTCGTGCCTGGCTCCGGGACTGCGCCAGCGTCCAGAGGGTGGCGAAAACGAAAGGTCTTGCCCGCAACGCTTGCGGTGAAGCGCCAGTTTTCGCCTTCATAGCTGCGCTGTACGAGGGTTCCGTCCAATACAAGAGCGGCGCTTTCTGCTGCATTGGCCAGGCGCAAACCAGCCGGATGAAGCAGGAAGCGTTCTCCCGTCCATGTGTCCCCAACCTGGGCCGTCAGCCACTCACCACTGACAGGGCTGCCCAGGCCCAGAAACTCCGCCACGAAGGCATTGCGTGGCCGGGCATACAGGGCCTGCGGCGTGTCGTATTGTTCGATGCGCCCGGCGTTCATAATGGCGATGCGGTCGGCTATGGCGCTGGCTTCCTGCTGGTCGTGCGTGACCGTGATCACCGTTTGCCCCGTTTCCACGAAGATTTGTCGCAATTCCGGCAACAGGCGTTCTCGCAGTCCGGCATCCAGCGACGCCAGCGGTTCGTCCAGCATCAGTAGCGACGGGCGGGGGGCGAGGCTGCGCGCCAGCGCCACCCGCTGCTGTTCGCCGCCGGACAGCGAACTGACGTCCCGCTGCCCCATGTCCTTCATCCCGACCAGGGACAGGGTGTCGCTGCTGCGTTGCGCAACCTTGTCTTGCCGACGCATGCGCAATCCGAAAGCGACGTTCTGCGCGACCGTCATGTGCGGGAACAGGGCATAGTCCTGAAACATCAGGCCAAAATTGCGTTCGTGTACCGGGACGTCGCCAAGGTCCATGCCCTGAAGGCGTATTTCTCCATCGTCCGGCGCCTCAAGGCCGGCGATGATGCGCAGTAACGTGGTCTTGCCGCAGCCGCTCGGCCCCAGCAAACAGACGATTTCGCCAGCCTGCACCTCCATCGTTATGTCGTCCAGCACCTGTGTGTCGCCAAAGCGTTTGGAGACATGGCGCAACTGCAACATCAGAACGCTCCGCTTCCGGCCCGCTGAACGCGTTCGATCACAATGAACCCCAGGCTGCAGGTCAGCAACAGAATGACGCTCATAGCCATCGCCTGGCCCATGTTCATCGTGCCGGGTTGGCCCAGCAAACGGTAAATCACGACCGGAATGGTCGCGTTTGCCGGACGCGCAATGAACAGCGAGGCGCCGAATTCGCCCATGCTGATGGTGAAGGCGAAGATTGCGCCGACCAGCAGGCCGCGACTGACGAGCGGAAGGTCGATGTGACGCCAGACTTGCAAGGGAGTCGCGCCAAGCACGCTGGCGGATTCGCGCAGGGAAGGTGAAATCGCATCCAGCGAAGGCAGGATACTGCGCAGCACGAAGGGCAGCGCCACCAGGGTGTGCGCGATCGGAATGAGCAGCGGCGAGGCCCGCAGATCCAGCGGCGGTTCGTCAAGCGCGACGATGAAGCCGAAGCCAAGCGTGACCGCGCTGGTGGCCAGGGGTAACATGAACAGCGGGTCCAGCCAGCGTCGACTGC
>DAOUIB010000001.1:0-6461 GCA_034428275.1 Anaerolineae bacterium | reverse complement strand
TACACGCGCGACAGCCTGAAACATTACGACGTGCGGGGCGAGGCCGAAGATCGCATAGAACAACTCTCCGGTGGAAACCAGCAGCGCGTCCTGATGGCCCTGTTGCCGGCCAGACCCCGGCTCCTGATTCTGGAGCAGCCCACTCGAGGACTGGACGTGGAGTCCGCCCGCTGGATCTGGCAGCAACTGCTGGAGCGACGCGAGGGCGGTACGGCGATTTTGTTCAGTTCGGCGGAACTGGACGAACTTGTCGCCTACAGCGATCGCATTCTGGTATTCTACGCCGGTCGCGTACATGAGGTATCGGACGTGGCGGCGACCACGATTGACGAACTGGGATACCTCATCGGCGGCGAGTTCAAACAGGTGTAAATCGTGCGCAATCTCACTTCCGGTCCGGGAAGGCTGGCCTTTGTCCTGCTGCCCGTGTTGTTGTCGCTGCTGCTGGCTGCCTTGCTTGTGCTGGCGGTGGGTCGCGAGCCCCAGGAGGTCCTTGAGAAGATCTGGCAGGGGGCCTTCCGCAACACGCGTTCTTTCGCCGGTGTCCTCAACTTCTGGATTCCCCTGACCCTGGCCAGCGTCGGCTTGTACGTGACCTTCCGCGCCGGTCTCTGGAATATCGGCATCGAAGGGCAGATTCTGGCGGGCGCCATATTTGCCAGCGCCGGGGCCCTGACTTTCGATTTCCCTGCGGAACTCGCGCCCCTGCAACTGCTGCTGCAAATCCTGCTGGGAGTGCTGGGCGGAATGGTGTGGGCCGGCATAACCGGCGCGCTCAAAATCTGTCTGGGCGTGAATGAAATCTTCGGGGGCATGGCGCTCAATGCGCTGGCAGGCGTCTGGGGCATCTACCTGATAAGCGGCCCCTGGTATCCAGAGGGCGGCAGCGCGCAACAGTCCAGGCCATTCCTCGAAAACGCGCTCTATCCGCCGCTGTCCCGTGACTGGCCGGTGGGCTTGCTTGCCATCGCGATGACGGCAGTCGCCATGGTGCTGGTACCCCTGATCATGGCGCGCACGCGCTGGGGCCTGCAACTGAAGGCCACCGGCAGCAATCCACGCTCCGCCCTGCTGCTGGGTGTTCCCACTTCCAGGGTGGCGATGAGCGCCTTTTTGGTCTGCGGAGCGCTGGCCGGCATTGCCGGCTCCTATCGCGTCATGTTCACCTATGGCAGTTTCCGACCCCTGGTGGCGGGGGGCATCGGTTTCCTTGGCCTGCTGGTCGTGCTTCTTTCGACCATGAAGCCGCTCTGGATCCCGCTGATCGCCTTTGTGTTTTCGGCGATTCTTGCCGGCAGCACCCGGCTGCGCGTTTCGTTGCAACTCGATTCTTCGCTGGCGGGCGTGCTGCAGGGCACTCTGGTGCTGGTCTTCATCCTGTTTCAGGGACTGCGGCAAAGGCTGGAGGCGCGTCGCGTCGAGGAGGCAGGGGATGCATCGCAACCATCGACATCCTCGCAGAGCGGACTGACGGGCTGATGAACGTCGAGTTTCTGAACACGCTCGCCAGTGTCGTGGCCAACGCCACACCGCTTGTCATTGCCAGCATCGGCGAGACCATCACCGAACGCGCCGGCGTGATCAATCTGTCGCTCAACGGCAGCCTGATCGTGACGGCGATGGCAGGTTTCATCGCCGCGCGGGTGATCAGTTTCGGCGTCGACGTCGACGCCATCGACATGATTGCCTCGGCCGAGGCGGGTCTGATTGGCGGCGTGCTGGTCGCCATGCTGGTCGGCGCCCTGGTGGCACTGATCATCGCCCTCTCCAGCATCGAGTTGCGGCTGGACCAGGTCACGGTCGGTTTCATTCTGACGCTGCTAATGGCGGACCTGGCGCAATTCCTGGGTCAGGAATACACCCGCATCCCGGGGCCGGTGGTGCCCAAATGGCCCGTCCCGCTGCTGCAGGACCTGCCCCTGCTCGGTCCCGTCTTCTTCCAGCAAAACGTTCTGGTCTATTTGAGCTACGTATTGGTCATCGGCCTGTGGTTCTGGCTTTTCCGCACGCGTCCGGGCATGGCCCATCGCGCCATTGGCGAACGACCGGAAGCGGCCTACGCCCGCGGCACCAACGTCAACCGCCTGCGATACCTCTACGTTGTGCTGGGCGGCGCGCTGGTTGGAGTCGCCGGCGCCGCCTATTCCCTGCACTTCAAGCCCGGTCTGTCAAATCCGCCGGCGATGCAGGGAGACGGCTGGATCGCGCTGGCCATCGTCATTTTCGGCGGCTGGCACCCCTTCCGCGTGGTGCTGGGCGCCTGGCTCTTCGCCGCCCTGCGCGCGGTCTCTTCTGACATTCAGAAAAACGGACTGGCCGTCCTCGGGCGGACCATCGAATTCAATTTCGTCCTGCTGAATGGCCTGCCCTGGCTGATGTTGATCGTGACCCTTTTGCTGGTAAGCAGCGGGGCGATTGAACGACTGTTGCTGCTCCTGCCCGGCCCGGTGCAACGGCGCATGCGCTCGGTGCTGCGTTCAGACCCGCCGCGCGCCATCGGCACCACATTTGAGGTTGACTGATGCCCCGCAAACCCCACGTCGTGATATTCAACCCGGACCAGTGGCGCGGCGACGTGCTGGGTCACATGGGCAATCCCGCCGCCGTGACGCCCAACCTGGACCGCGCCGTGCAGGAAGACTCTGTTTCTTTCCGCCATGCCTTTTGCCAAAACCCGGTCTGCACACCCAGCCGCTGCTCCTTCATGACGGGCTGGTACCCCCACACGCGCGGGCACCGCACCATGTTGTACATGCTCAGGCCCGACGAACCCATGCTCCTGCGCACGCTAAAGGAAGAAGGCTGGTTCGTCTGGTGGGGCGGCAAGAACGACCTTGTGCCGGCGCAGCATGGTTACGAAAACTACTGTGACGTCAAGTACGACCCGCCGAGCACAGCGGAGCGCCCCCTCATACCCAACACCCATGCGGCGGACAGCTGGCGCGGCGAAGCGGGCAGCGACACCTACTACTCCTTTTTCGCGGGAAGGCAGGAGAAGGACCCGGCCGAGCACCACGTTTACGACACAGACTGGGCCTACGTCGAGGGCGCCATCGAGCTGATCGAAAACCGGCCGACGGACAAACCGCTCTGTATCTACCTGCCGTTGACCTACCCGCATCCGCCATACGCGGTGGAGGACCCCTGGTTCAGCGCGATCGACCGGGCCAGCCTGCCGCCCCGCATACCTGCGCCCGATGAACCGGTCGATGAACCGTCGTTGCGGACGGGCATTCGCGAACGGCAAAACATGACGGGCTGGAGCGAAGAGCGCTGGACCGAGTTGAGGGCGACCTATTACGGTATGTGCGCGCGGGTAGACGAGCAATTTGGCATGATTTGCCAGGCCCTGCGCGACGCCGGCATCTACGACGACACGGCCATTTTCCTGTTCTCGGACCATGGCGATTTCACGGGCGACTACGGCCTGGTGGAAAAAACGCAAAACACCTTCGAAGACTGCCTTACGCGCGTGCCATTCCTGATCAAGCCGCCATCTGACGTGCCCGTGGAGCCGGGCATTCGGGATGCCCTGGTGGAACTGGTAGACTTTTCCGCGACTGTCGAAGCCCTGACCGGCATTGACGTGCGACACACACATTTCGGCCGTTCCCTCTTGCCTTTGCTTGCCGGCACGACGACGGAACATCGCGACGCGGTCTTTTGTGAGGGAGGCCGAATCCACGGGGAGCGGCAGGCGATGGAGCTGGGCAGCGACGAAAGTCCGCGCCACCATTACTGGCCGCGCAGGTCGCTGCAACGCAGCGAGGGACCGGAACACAGCAAGGGCGTCATGTGTCGTACGAAGGACTACAAATACGTCTATCGACTTTACGAGCGCGATCAACTCTTCGATTTGCGCGCCGACCCGGACGAGCGACACAACCGAATAAACGACCCTTCGCTCGACACCGTGAAACGGGAACTGCAGGAACGCACGATGCGTTTCCTGGTTGAGACGGCCGACCACGTGCCCTGGGACACGGACCTGCGCCGTTAGACCGGGTTTCTGTGATACACTGGCCCGCGGCCTTTCTGCATCCAAAGTCAATCCCATGAAAACTCGTCAACACCCCTTGCTGCGCCTGCTTTCCCGGACGCGACGCTATCAGGCCCGCGTCATTCTGGCTTTCACCTTTTCCATATTGAACAAACTGTTTGACGTCATGCCGCCCATGCTCATCGGCGCGGCGGTCGACATCGTTGTGCGCCGCGATGAGTCCTTTCTGGCGGCGCTGGGAATCGTTGAAATCCTGCATCAGTTGCTGGCCCTCTGCGCCATAACCCTGACCGTCTGGGTGTTTGAATCGCTCTTCGATTACATTCAGACCATCGCCTGGCGAAACCTGTCCCAGGAGGTCGAGCACGACCTGCGACTGGAGGCCTATGGCCACGTGCAGAAGCTGGAAATGGCCTGGTTTGAAGACCGCAGCAGCGGCCGACTGCTCGCCATACTCAACGACGACATCAACCAGCTGGAACGCTTTCTGGACGTCGGCGCCAACTATATGGTTCAGGTGGTCGCGACGGTTGTTCTCGTGGGAGGCCTGTTCATTTCCGTCGCACCGCAAGTCGCCTGGATGGCCTTCCTGCCGATGCCGGTAGTCTTGTGGGGTTCATTCTGGTTTCAGGGCAAACTGGCCCCGCGCTACGCGGCGGTGCGGCGGCAGGTTGGGGCGATCAGCAGTTTGCTGGCCAACAATCTTGGCGGGATCGCCACGATCAAAAGCTTCACCGCAGAAGGCCATGAAGTCGAGCGCGTTCGGGAGGAGAGCGACCTCTACCGCGAATACAACCGCCGCGCCATTCGTCTCAGCGCCGCGTTCGTGCCCCTCATTCGCATGGCGATCGTCACCGGCTTCATCGCCATCATGTATTTTGGCGGCGTGCTGGTGCTGGAGGGCCGTCTGAACATCGCCCTTTACAGCGTGCTGGTCTTTATGACCCAGCGCTTGCTCTGGCCGCTGACACGGCTCGGGGAGACTTTCGATCTTTACCAGCGGGCCATGGCTTCGACCGATCGCATTCTCGACCTGCTTGATACTCCGGTGCGGATTCTGGACGGCAAGCGCCGCCTTGCAGTGGGTTCCATTCGCGGGGACATCCGATTTGAAGGGGTGGATTTCGCCTACAGCAACGGCGTGCCCGTCCTGAACAACCTTTCGCTGGAGGTTGCGGCCGGTCACACCGTGGCCATCGTGGGCGCGACGGGCGCCGGAAAATCGACCGTGGTTCGTTTGCTGCTTCGCTTTCACGATGTGTCGTCGGGGAGCATATCGCTGGACGGCCACGACCTGCGCGACCTGCGCGCGGAAGACCTGCGCCGCGGCATCGGTCTTGTCAGTCAGGACGTCTTTCTGTTCCACGGGACTGTGCGCGAAAACATCGCCTATGGCAGCTTTGACGCCAACCTGGACTCAATTGTGGCGGCGGCGAAAACCGCTGAAGCGCACGATTTCATCACGGCCCTGCCAGATGGCTACGAGACGATCGTGGGTGAACGCGGCCAAAAGCTGTCCGGCGGCCAGCGGCAACGCATTTCCATCGCGCGCGCCGTGCTCAAGGACCCGCCGGTGCTAATCCTGGACGAGGCCACCTCCTCGGTCGACAACGAGACCGAGGCGGCCATTCAGCGCTCCATGGAACGCATCACGCAGGGCCGCACGACGATCGTCATCGCCCACCGCCTTTCCACCGTGCGCAACGCGGATGCCATTTACGTGCTGGAAAGGGGCCAGGTGATTGAATCCGGCACCCATGAGGAACTTGCAGCCAGCGACGGTCTGTATGCGGCCCTGTGGCGCGTGCAAATGGGCGAACGTCTGCTCATTCAGCAGGACTAGACGGCCCGCCGCACCTGCTGCACGATTTCCGCCAGTTGTTTTTCGAAGTCCGGATCTGCGGCCCGGAATTCCGTGCCGCTGATGACCAGCGGCGCGCCAAACACCACGATCTCGGCGCCCATTGACAGGGTCTGAATGGCCTGTTCGACGCTGAGGCCGCCGACAGCCTGCACCGGAATGTCCACTGCGTCCAGAACGGCAGGCAGGTCGTCGAGCGGACTCAGGCCCGGGATCATGTTCCGCTCGTCAAAGCCTGTGTGCACGATGATGTAGTCAACGCCCATGTCTTGCGCCTGACGGGCCCGGCCGGGCTTGTCCGGGCAGAGCATGACGTCGCACATGACCTGGCCCTTGCAGCGCCGCGCCATCTCCACCTGTTCGATGATGCTGGCGTCGTGCGCCTGACCCATGACGACCACCATGTCGCCGCCCGCCTGAAACATCATCTCCGCTTCCAGACCGGCGCCGTCCATTGTCTTGAGGTCCACGACCAGGGGAACATCGGCGTGCGCCCTGTGCAGGGCGCGCACGCCGCCCAATTATATACTTTACCACCAAGTCCTAGACACGCAAGTGTGTATTAGGGTTAGTTTTGTTAGTTATTAGTATTAGATCGGA